>JBKJTQ010000024.1:0-4321 GCA_046589895.1 Sphingomicrobium sp. | reverse complement strand
TTGCAGAATTCCATGATGTTGACGCCGCGCTGCCCCAGTGCCGGCCCGATCGGGGGCGACGGATTGGCGGCGCCGGCGGGCACCTGCAGCTTGATGTAACCGGTAATTTTCTTGGCCATAATTCTCACTCTGTAGAGGGCCGCGACGCAATAGCTGCGAAGCCCGTTCAAGTTTAGCGGTCCAGACGGCATGCTTGGTTGATCCATCGAAGGAATTCGATGGGGGCCGAACGCTGCCTCCCGCCATGGGTTTCCAACGAGAAGCCGGAAGCGCGGGCCCCTAACCGATGCGGCGCCGAAAGGGAAGAGGAGCCTCAGCCGGCAGCGGGCGCTAGCTCGAGCTTGTCGGCGGTGCGAAGCTCGAAGTCGCTCGCGTCGTGGCGCTCGTGAAGCTGGTCCTCAAGCGGGCCGGTGAAGCGGTTGACCATCCGCCCGCGCTTGACCGCCCCTCGCGCGCTGACCTGCTCGGTCCAGCGCACGACATTCCTGTACGACGCGGTGTCGAGGAATTCGGCCGCTTCATAGATATGGCCCAGCACCAGCGCGCCGTACCACGGCCATATCGCCATGTCGGCAATCGTATACTCTGCGCCCGCGACATATTCATGCGCGCCGAGCTGGCGGTCGAGCACGTCGAGCTGGCGCTTGACCTCCATCGCGAAGCGGTTGATCGGATATTCGAACTTCTCGGGTGCATAAGCGAAGAAATGGCCAAAGCCGCCGCCGAGGAACGGACCGCTGCCCATCTGCCAGAACAGCCACGACAGGCATTCCGTGCGCCCCGCCGGATCGGCCGGCAGGAAGGCGCCGAATTTCTCGGCGAGGTAGAGCAGGATCGCCCCCGATTCGAATACCCGCTGCGGCGGGCTGGTCGAGCGGTCGAGCAGGGCCGGAATCTTGCTATTGGGGTTCACGCCGACGAAGCCGCTGCCGAACTGGTCGCCATCGCCAATGCGGATCGGCCACGCGTCATACTGTGCGCTGTCATGCCCCGCGGCGAGCAATTCCTCCAACAGGATGGTGACCTTGACCCCGTTGGGCGTCCCCAGCGAATAAAGCTGGAGCGGATGCGCGCCGACCGGCAGCAACTTGTCGAACGTCGCCCCGGCGATGGGGCGGTTGATATTGGCGAATTGGCCGCCGCTGGCCTTGTCCCACGTCCACAGGCGGGGCGGGGTGTAGGTCAAGGCGGTGGTAGCGGGGGCGGTCGTGGCGTCGGTCATGTTGGCTCCTGCGGGCAGACGTTATTTCTCGAACTTCGCGCATATGGAGATAGGGAGAAGATTAAGTTTGAAAAGGCGCGCCGGGCGGGGGCTCTTGAGCTTGGGCGTGTCGCCCAGCTTAAGCTTGAACGGGCCTGACCTTTTCATAATCGATGTGGAGTTCTGCGGCGCAGAAGATTCTCATCGGCGCTCGACAGCGGCGGCCCCTCACCCTCCGCGCCTGAAGGCGCTCCTCCCTCTCTCTCTCTCTCTCTCAAGGGGAGAGGGACTGTAATGCGCCCGAAACCGCGCTACCGCCCAGTTGGTTATTTTCCACCCGCTCGCCGGACTTGGTGTAGCGGTAGCGACATTGTCGAGCGTGTCGACGAAGCACAGATTGGGATATTCAGCGAAGGCCGGTGATCGCGGCATAGGTCGCCTCGATGTTGAGAGCCGCCGGACTAGATTGCCCTAGTCGCCCTTGTCGCCTTCGTTCCTCGGCTTCGTGGTCTTGGCGTGCTGGTGCGCGTCCTGGCTGAGCGACTTCGACTGGTCGTCGCTGTCGGAAAAGGTACCGTCTTCGTTGCGACGTTGATAGCGTTTGTCGCCTTTGTGAGGTTCATTCAGTTCGCGTTCGCTCATGGCCATTCTCCTCGCGCATAGAACGAAGATCATGCGGCGTCGTTCCTGAGGTGTGCGGGACGTTCGAGTGCGCCGTCGCTTGCCACTGGTGCGACCCCTCTTTAGAGGCGGAGGCGGTGGCGGGGCCGCCGAGAGGAGGCGTTGGGTGTCGCGTGACGAGGAACAGCAGCCGACCTCCACCACGCAATGGCGCTATTCGCCCGCACTCGATGTCACGCTCCCGGCCGATCCTGCCGCGCTTGACCTGACCGAGCTGCAATTGCTCGCCGATCACCTCCCCATCCTGTGCTGGATCGCGCGCGGCGACGGCTATATCTTCTGGTACAACCGCCGTTGGCACGATTATTGCGGCACGACGCCCGCCGGAATGGAAGGGTGGGGGTGGCAGTCGGTCCACGACCCCGCGGTTCTGCCGGGGGTGCTCGAGCGCTGGACCGCGTCGATCGCCGAGGGGGTCGCGTTCGAGATGATCTTTCCGCTGCGCGGTGCCGACGGCATATATCGTCCGTTCCTGACGCGGGTCGTTCCGCTCGGGGATGCGTCGGGGGCGATCGTGCGCTGGTTCGGAACCAATGCCGACGTCGGCGCGCAGATCGAAGCAGAGGCAGCGCTGGCGGAAAGCGAATCCTATGTCCGCCTGCTGCTCAATTCGTCGGCCGAGGCATTTTACGCGGTCGACCGCGAGGGCAACACAACGCTGTGCAATGCCGCCTTCGTGGCGATGATGGGATTCGGGCATGAGGATGAGGTGCTGGGGCGCAAGCTCCACGGCCTGATTCACCACCGCCATCCCGACGGCAGCGACTATGCGGTGGGCGACTGCCCGATTTACCAGAGCGCCGCCAACGGCACGTCAGCGCATGTCGATGACGAAGTTTTCTACCATGTCGACGGGCACGCGATTCCGGTCGAATATTGGGCCAAGCCGATCATCGTCGAGGGCGAGCATCGCGGCGCGATCTGCACCTTTTTCGACATTAGCGCGCGGCGCGCCGCCGAGGCTGCCGAGCGCGAGGGGGCCGACCGGCTTCGCGTGCTCAACGCCGACCTTGAGCGGCAAGTGGTCGAACGTTCATCCGAACGCGGCACGACGTGGCAATTGAGCCCGCACCTGCTGTCGGTGATCGACCTCAAGACAGGGTGCTTCGGGCGCGTCAATCCGGCGTGGCAGGCGACGCTCGGCTGGACCGCGGAGCAGATGACGGGCAAGTCGTTCGAAGATTTTGTCTATTCCGACGATCTCCCCGCGTCGCTCGTCGAGTGGGCGAAATTGCAAACCGGCAAGCCGCTGATCAACTTCGAGAATCGCTATCGCACAAGCGAAGGCGAGCTGCGCTGCCTGTCGTGGATTTGCGTTCCCGAGAATGGCCAACTCTACTCGACCGCGCGCGATGTCACCGCCGAAAAGGAGCAGGCAGCGCTAGTCGAGCTTCGCACCCGCGAGCGCGACCAATTATGGACCGCGAGCGAGGATTTGCTCGCCATCGCCGACTATGAGGGCAAATTGATCGGCACCAACCCGTCGTGGACGAAAGTGTTGGGCTGGAGCGAGGAGGAATTGCTCGCCGGTACCTATAATGAGATTATCCACCCCGACGATCTTCCCGCGGTGCTCGCCGCGCTCGAAGAGATGCGGCTGAGCGGGAAGCCGAGCCATTTCGAGGACCGCATCCGCACCCGCGACGGCCAGTGGCGGTACATCGCCTGGACGGTGTCGCCCGATCCCGACGGCAAGCGGTTGACCGCGGTCGGGCGCGACATCACCGACCAGCGCGCGATCGAGGAACGGCTGCGCCAGTCGCAGAAGATGGAGGCGGTCGGGCAATTGACCGGGGGCCTTGCGCACGACTTCAATAATCTACTCGCGGGGATCAGCGGCAGCCTTGAGATCATCACCATGCGGCTTCAGCAGGGGCGCCAGGATGCGGTCGACCGCTATCTCGTCGCGGCGCAAGGCGCGGTGCGGCGCGCGGCGGCGCTGACCCATCGCCTGCTCGCTTTCTCGCGCCGCCAGACGCTCGATCCCAAGCCGACCGACGTCAACCGCCTGGTCGGCGAAATGGAGGAATTGATCCGCCGCACGGTCGGCCCCGCGGTGACGGTCGAAGTGGTCGGTGCGGGCGGATTATGGTCGACATTGGTCGATCCCAACCAGCTCGAGAACGCTTTGCTCAACCTGTGCATCAACGCGCGCGACGCAATGCCCGATGGCGGGCGGTTGACGATCGAAACCGCCAACAAATGGCTCGACGATCGCGCCGCGCGCGACCGCGACATTCCACCCGGCCAATATATCTCGCTGTGCGTCACCGACACCGGCACGGGCATGAGCCCCGAGATCATTGCCAAAGTGTTCGATCCTTTCTTTACCACCAAGCCGATCGGCGAGGGGACCGGGCTCGGGTTGTCAATGATTTACGGCTTCGCGCGCCAGACCGGGGGGCAGGTGCGGATTTATTCCGAAGTCGGCGAGGGCAC
>JBKJTQ010000251.1:0-6740 GCA_046589895.1 Sphingomicrobium sp. | reverse complement strand
GGTCCGCCAGCAACAGCCGCTCGGGCTGGGCCATGCGGTGTGGTGCGCGCGGCACATCATCGGCGACGAACCGTTCGCGGTGCTGCTGCCCGACGATTTGATGGTCGGCACGCCGGGTGCGCTGAAACAGATGATCGACGCCTATGCGACGCTTGGCGGCAACATCGTCTGCGCGCAGGACGTCGCGGCCGACAAAACCGCAAGTTACGGCATCATCACCCCGGGCGCGAGCAATGGTCGCGCGACCGAGGTCAGGGGCCTGGTCGAAAAGCCGAGCCCGGCCGAGGCGCCGTCACGGCTCGGCGTGGTCGGACGCTATATCCTCCAGCCGCAAGTGATGGACCTGCTCGGCGTGGGCGAGCGCGGCGCGGGCGGCGAAATCCAGCTGACCGACGCCATGGCCAAACTGATCGGTAGCCAGCCGTTCCACGCGCTCAAGGTCGATGCGGCCCGGCATGATTGCGGCGACAAGGCGGGTTTCGTGCTCGCCAATCTGGCAATCGCGCTTGGCCGCGAAGACCTCGCACCGGCGATCGAGGAATTTCTGGCAGCGCGCCAATAGGCCATGCGACATTGCGAAACCGGCCCTTGGCCGGGAGAAGCAATCTACCCGTTCACGTATAAGCGACGAGGGGTAGATTGCCGCGTCCCCCGGCCTCCGCCGGGGTCCTCGCAATGACACTTCGCTTAAGCATTAGACGCGGCCGACGATCTGTTCGAGCCTGATGCGTTCGACCTCGCTCGCTTCCAAAGCAACGCGCATTTCGCCCAGCTCGATCGCCCGCATCACCACCCGCGCATCGAGTGTGGCATTGTCGTGCAGCAATTCCTTGACCGACTGCGACCGCGCCAGGCGACGCGCGATGCGCGCCTCGAGCACTTCAAAATGGAACGGCTTGGCGACGACGTCCTCGGCGCCCGCTCCGAAACCTTCAACCGCGCCGGTGCTGTCCGACCGACCAGTGATGAGGATGATCGGCGTATCGCTCAGCACGGAGTCATCGCGGATCAACCGGGTCAGCTGGACCCCGCTGATCGGCTTCATTCGCAATTCGGCGACGACCAGTTCGATCTTCGCGCGATGCATTTCGGCGAGCGCGTTGGCCGGATTGTCGCACGCGATGATGCGATAGCCCGCTTCCCCCAGCCGCTTGGCCATCACGCCAAGCGCGTTTCGATTGGGCTCGACCAGCAGGAGGCGTGAGCGCTCGAGCGGGCGCGGGGCGGAAGAAAGAGTCTCGGTCATCGCCAGACAGCTAAGCCAGAAAATGGTTAACGAGCGGTTAGGGCTTGGGCGTTCCCATGGTCCGTACCGATACGACCCGCACAACCTCGACTTCGCACGGCATCATGCCGAGATGGCCATAACCCTTTCCCGGCCGCACATTCGGGATGCGCGGCGTCTTGCGGCCGACGAACCGGAGATGGTATCGGCGTGCTTCATACTTCTCTGGCTGAACCAGCGAGCGGAAGCGCCGAGACGCCGGGACACTGAAGTTCAGCCAACATCCGCCGAACTCGGAATGTTCGAAGGCGGACGTGTAAATCCCATCGAACAATCGCTCGGCGCGGTAGGTCCCCGCAGCGCCAATGAGCAGAAGCGGAGCCAGGATTGCGAGGCTTGCAGCGATCGGTCTCACGCTTCCAACTCGACATCCCAATAGAGATAGTCGCGCCAGCTTTGGTGGAGGTAGCCCGGCGGGAAGCTTTTGCCATGGTCCTGGAGTTGCCAGCTGGTCGGGCGGATCGGCTCGCGCCCGATATGCATATGCGCCTGCCGCGGCGTGCGCCCGCCCTTCTTCAAATTGCACGGCGCGCAGGCGGTGGCCACATTTTCCCAACTGGTGCGCCCGCCCTGCGCGCGCGGGATGACATGGTCGAAGGTCAGTTCGCGATGATTGCCGCAATAGACGCAGCAAAACCGATCGCGCAGAAACAGGTTGAATCGGGTGAACGCCGGATATTCGTTGGGCCGCACGAATTGCCTGAGCGCGATCACCGAGGGCAGCTTGAGCGTGTGACTCGGGCTATGCACTTCGCGATCGTATAGAGCGACGACGTCGACCCGCTCAAGGAACATCGCCTTGACCGCCGCCTGCCACGGCCACAGCGACAGCGGATAATAGCTTAGCGGGGTATAATCGGCATTGAGGACGAGCGCCGGGCAGGCCTCGACATGGCGCCCGCTTTCCGGACGCAGCGTGTCGCTATGGCGGATAAGGTCGGGGTGGTACATGCGACGCGCAAGCCTCCAATGTTCGTCCAAGCCGAACACCGTCTCCCCGGCCCCGTCGCACGCAAGGCGGAGAGGGCGCGCGGCCCGTCTTCCCTTGTGACCACCCGGATGCCAACCCGAAGTGACAGCATCGTGAATCGTCGATCCACGAATCGCCGTCAAGGCCCATCTTGCGCTAGGGGGCGCCAACATGATCACGACCCGCTTCGCCCCGTCGCCCTCGGGCCGTCTCCATCTCGGCCATGCCTATAGCGCCGCGATCGGCCGCGCGGCGGGGGAGCGCTTCCTGCTGCGGATCGAGGATCTCGATCCCGGCCGCTGCCGCCCCGAGTTCGTTGCCGGTATCGAGGACGATCTGGCGTGGCTCGGGATCGCCCCCGACGCGCCGCCGCTGGTCCAGTCGCAGCGCACCGCGCATTACGCCGCCGCGCTCAACCGGTTGCGCGGCGCAGGGCTCGTCTATCCCTGCTTCTGCACGCGCGCCGACATCGCCGCTTCGCTCACCGCGCCGCACGGCGATGCGGGGAGCGCCTACCCAGGAACCTGCCGCGGCCTCGCAGACGATTCGGTCCGCCGCGCCTCGACCGCACACAGCTGGCGACTCGACGGCGCCGCCGCGCTGGTGCGGAGCGGGCTGCCCGTGTGGACCGAACAGGGCGGCGCGCGCTTTACCGCCACCCCCGCCGACATCGGCGACGCGATCCTGGCGAGGAAGGACGCGCCCGCCTCCTATCATCTCGCCTGCGTCGTCGACGATGCCGCGAGCGGGGTTACTTTGGTCGTTCGCGGGGAGGATCTGCGCCCCTCGACCCCGGTCCAGCGCCTGCTCCAGATCCTGCTCGGCCTACCTGAACCCTCCTATCTCCACCACCCGCTCGTGCTTCACGACGACGGGAGCCGCCTCGCCAAGCGCGACCTCGCCCCGACGCTGGCGGCGATGCGCGACGCCGGGGTCGATGGCGAAACCCTCGCCGCCGATCTCATCACGAGCCACCTGCCCCTAGGATTTCGCTTCTCGGGCGCCTAAATGGGAACATCATGAACACGCTCTTCATCATCGCCCTCGTCGCCGCCATGGCCGCGACTGCCTATGTCCTCGTGCGCGGGGTCATCGCCATGGCCAATGGCAAGGATACGTCCGGCGAGGTGCAGCAGAAATATATGCAGAAGCGCGTCATGTTTCAGGGGGTGGCGATCGTCATCATCGCGCTGATCCTGCTCCTCGCCGGCGGCGGCCGGAGCTAGGCGCCTGGTCAAGCTCAACAAGATTTACACCCGTACCGGGGACGGCGGATCGTCGGGACTGGTCGGCGGCAGCCGGGTGTCGAAAGCGGGCGCGCGAATGGTCGCGATCGGCGATGTCGATGAGGCGAACAGTGCGATCGGCATGGCGATTTCCGCGCTCGATCCGGCGAGCCACCTCGCACCCCAATTGCGCATGATCCAGAATGAGCTGTTCGACCTCGGCGCCGACATCGCCACCCCGTTCGCGACCGATTTCGAAGAGCATGCGCTGCGCATCGTCGCGCGTCAGGTGACGCGGCTCGAGGAAGAGATTGACGCGATGAACGCCGACCTCGCACCACTCACCAGCTTCATCCTTCCCGGTGGCTCGGCCGCGGTGGCGAGCATCCACCTTGCGCGAGCGATCGTGCGCCGCGCCGAGCGATCGTGTGTCGCAATGGCCGCCGAAGAGCAGGTCAGCGACGCAGCGCTTGCCTACATCAACCGGCTGTCGGATCATTTGTTCGTCGCGGCGCGTTGGATCGCGGCAGCAGAGGGAGGCGATGTGCTGTGGCAACCCGGCGCCACCAGGAACCGCTAGACGACGAGCTTGCGAGCCGCCTTGCCGCGACCCGCGCGCTGACACTCGCCCTCGCCGCACCGCTCAGCGATGCCGACGCGACGATCCAGCCGCACCCCGACGCCTCCCCCGCCAAATGGCACCTCGCGCATACCACCTGGTTCTTCGAAACCTTTGTGCTGCGCGACCATGTCCCCGGCTACCGCCCCCACGACGAGCGCTTTCCATTCCTGTACAACAGCTATTACGAAGGCGAAGGTGAGCGCCACGCGCGTGCCAGCCGCGGGATGATCAGTCGCCCGAGCCTCGACGAAGTGCGCGACTGGCGCGGCGCGATCGATGCGGCGCTTGCCGACAATTTGCCAAACCTTTCGCCCGAGGCCCTGGCCCTGGTCGTGCTCGGAATCGAGCATGAGCAGCAGCATCAGGAGCTATGCCTGACCGACATTCTCGCCACCTTCGCCGAAAATCCGACGGAGCCGGTCTATTCGCCGCTCGCCTCTGCGCCGTGCTTCGCGACCGAGCCGATGGCCTTCCTTCCAGGGCGCGAGGGACTGGTCGAGATCGGTGCCGCGCCTTCCGGCTTCGCGTTCGATTGCGAGCGCCCGCGCCACCGCGCCTTGCTCCACCCCCACGCCATCGCGGACCGTTGCGTCACGAATGGGGAATGGGCCGAGTTCGGTGAGGATGGCGGATATGACAAAACGGCGTTGTGGCTGAGCGAAGGCTGGGACTGGCGGCAGCGTGAGGGGGTGGCGGCACCACTCTACTGGCGCGATGAAGAGGCCTATTCGCTCGCCGGCCGTCGCGCGCGCGACCCGGCGGCCCCGGTCACGCACATTTCCTATTATGAAGCCGACGCCTTCGCGCGCTGGGCGGGCAAGCGCTTGCCGACCGAATTCGAATGGGAGGACGCCTTCGCAAGCGCCGACCCGTTCGAAGGCCATCAACTCGATACAGCCGGCGCAGTCCTGCCCCGCCCCGGCGGCGGTCCGTTCGGCGACGTGTGGCAATGGACCCAATCGGCCTATCTGCCTTACCCCGGCTTCACACCCGAGGGAGGAACCGTCGGCGAATATAATGGCAAGTTCATGTGCGGCCAGTTCGTCCTCAAAGGGGCCAGCTGCGCTACCCCGCGCGGGCACAGCCGCGCCTCCTATCGCAATTTCTTCCCCGCCGCCGCGCGCTGGCAATTTAGCGGAGTCCGCCTTGCTCAAGACGCCTGACGTCGATCTCGCCTTCCGCGCAGATGTCCTCGCCGGGCTGTTCGAACCGATCCCGTCGATCCCCGCACGCTGGCTCTACGATTTGCGCGGTTCCGAACTGTTCGACGAGATCACCCGGCTCGACACTTATTATCCCACCCGCACCGAGACCGCACTGCTCGAAGCCAAGATGCCCGAAATCGCCGCGCTCGCCGGCCACGATTGCGCAATCGTCGAATTCGGTTCGGGAAGCTCAACCAAGACTCCCTTGCTGCTCGAAGCGATTAAGCCGCGCGCTTACGTCCCGATTGACATTTCGGGCGAATATCTGCGCGACAGCTCGGCGCGGGTCGACGAGCAATTCCCCAAGCTTCCGGTCTATCCGGTCGAAGCCGACTTCACCAAGGAGGTCGTGCTCCCGTCCGAAATCGAGGGCGTAGCCCGGCTTGGTTTTTTCCCCGGATCGACGATCGGCAATTTCATTCCGCGCAGCGCGACCGACCTGCTGCGCCATTTCCGTGACATCCTCGGGGTCGGATCGAAGCTGCTGATCGGGATGGATCGGGTCAAGCCGGTCGAGCGGCTGATCGCGGCCTATGACGATCCGCAGGGTGTCACCGCCGAGTTTAATTTGAACCTGCTCCACCGCATCAACCGCGAACTTGGCGCCGAAATCGACACAAACGCCTTCGTCCACCAGGCGCGCTGGCACGAAATGAACGGGCGGGTCGAGATGCACCTCGTCGCGATCCGCGATACCGCGTTCAGCATCGACGGACGGCGATTCGCTTTCGCAAAAGGGGACAGCATCCACACCGAGAATAGCCATAAGTACGGCGCGCGCGGGGGCCGGATGCTGCTCTTGGCGGGCGGTTGGACCCCGCTTGCCGAATGGACCGACGCCGCAGGCGATTTCGCTTTGATCCTTGCCGAAGCCCAGCGAAACCGGTTCGCGCCCTGACCACATTGTGCACCGCGTCATGCACGGCTAAGTGAGCGGCATGCTCTACGCTCTCTTCGGCATCATCGACATGATCCTCCAGCTCGCTGTGTGGGTCATCATCATCCAGGCGATTCTGAGCTGGCTGGTGGCGTTCAACGTCGTCAACACCTCCTCCAATTTCGTCCGCACCCTGCTCACCGGACTCGATCGGGTGACCGCGCCGCTCTATCGCCCGATCCGCAAGATCTTGCCCGACTTCGGCGGGATCGACTTTTCGCCGATCGTGCTGATCCTTCTGATCCAGGTAGTGCGCAAGCTCGTCGAGGGAGTGGCGCTTGAGACCAGCGCGACCTTGATGTGACCGCGAGGGCCATCGACGGCAGGGCGGCCGCCGCCGCGCTTCGCGCCAAAGTCGGCGCCGAGGTCATTCGCTTCCGCGCCGCTTGCCACCGCTCGCCCGGGCTCGCGGTTGTACTGGTCGGCGACGATCCAGCCTCGGCGGTCTATGTCCGCGCCAAGCGCAAGGCGACGCTCGAAGCGGGGATGGAAAGC
>JBKJTQ010000194.1:0-2724 GCA_046589895.1 Sphingomicrobium sp. | reverse complement strand
TGTCGGCTTCGATCATCGCGTCGCCGATGCCTGGGCGCTGGATCGCGACGACATATTGGAATCGCGCTTTGGCGCCGGTGTCGGTGTCAAGATTGTCGTCCTCGGCGCCGACCGCGACGAAAAACTTCATCCGCGGCGAGCCACCGAAGAACTCGATGGCATCGTCCGAGCTGTTATGCGATTGAATGTGATCGAGCACGGTGGCGGTGCCGACGCCCTCGGCGGTCAGCGACTGAAGTTCGAAGTTCGACGACAGGACGAAGCCAGAGTAACGAATCTGGGTGTAGCTGATGCGCCCCGCGTCATAGGCATTGTTGGTGCCGCCGTAGCGTGCCGGTTCGGTCGCGCCTTCGGTCTCGCGCTCGCAATTATTGTTGGCGAGCGAACCGATGTTGCAGTCGGTGATCGGCGCGCGGCCGAGCAGCACCACTCCGCCCCACTGGCCCGACGAAGCGTCGCTGTTGAGGCCAAGGACGTTGTCGCGGCTGGTAAATACGATCGGCCGCGTCACCGTGCCGACCGCGTTGATCTTGTTGCCGCGATTGACTGCGAGGAACGCCGCGCCGGCGCCCGCGAACACGATCACGCCCGGCTCGATGGTCAGTGTGACATTGGTATCGGCGGTGAGCGGGGCGGTGCAGTTGGCGGTGGTGCTGGTGAACGGCGCGCCCGTGGTGGGCGCGGCGAAGCCACCGTCGCAGCCAACGTCGACGCGGCCCGGAAGCTGATACAGCAGGCCGGCGATCTTGGGCAGTGTGGTGCTGGTGCGGATCGTCCGCGGCAGGCTGCAAACGCGCCATGTTCCGGTCGGACCGGTAACTGTTCCGGCATCGGTCAAGCCCTGCGAATCGGCGATCGTCGGGCAACCGCCCGCGGGAGTGATCATCGTCGGAGTCGGCGTTGGCGTGGGGGTCGGAGTGGGGGGTGGGTTGTTGATGACGACCCCGCCATTGCCTGGTGACGCCACATCGTTGGCGCCGCCACAACCGGCGAGCGTCAGACTCGCCGCGCTGACGAGGATAGCTGCGCGAAAACTGCTATGGATCATGCCAAATACTCCGCTTCGATCGAAACTGGGATCGCGAGGCGGAAAAAAGGATCGTCATCCCCCCGGACATCTCGTTCATTAGGTGCGGCGAATGACCGGAAAATGTGGATGGTGTTACAATATGAAGAACGCCGCAGGTTGTGGTGTGGCATGGCCGACGGGCACCGCGCCCGCTTCGTCGTCGAGCGCATGGCCCGCGCCGCGGCGCAAACGGACGAAGGCGTAAGGAAACCAGCGGGACGCAGCCGCGTTGAAAGGGCGAATGTATCAACCGGCCCCCACCCTGCGCGACCGCGCCGGTTCGCTCGCCGCGGTGGTGCTGATCCACCTCGGGATCGGCTATGCGCTGCTTCATCTGTCGGGCGCCGACGTCGAGCTCGCGAGGCAGGCCGATCTTGCGATTTTTGACATCGCGGTCGAGACCCCGCCGCCGCCGCCGCCCCCGCCGCCGGAGATCGAACAGCAGCAGCCGCGGCAGGCCAGGCCGAAACAGGACGAAGGCGCCGCCTCGCCCGCGAATATCCGGAGCCGGGCAACTCCGGTGGTCGCACCTGAGCCGCGCATCGTCCTTCCCGCCCCTTCGCCGATCGTCGCCACCACCACCCCCGCGACGGGTACGGCCGCGACCACAGGTGCCTCGGACGTCGCCGGCCCCGGGACAGGCGCGGGGGGGGCGGGCACCGGCACCGGGAGCGGGAGCGGCGGGGCGGGTGACGGCGGCGGTGCGCGAGGTCTTGGTGAATCGCGCGCTCGGCTTTTGACGCCTGCGCTGACGCGCCGCGACTATCCCGACGTGCTCTATCGACGCTGGCCGCGCGGCGGGGCGATCTTCGTCATCGTCCGGGTCGGTGCCGACGGCGTGCCGCTGTCGTGCCGTGTCGCGCGCTCGTTCGGCGACCAGGCGCTCGATTCCGAAACCTGTCGCCTCGCGGTCGAACGCTTCCGGTTCGAGCCCGGCCGCGACGAACGCGGGCGACCGGTAGCGGACTTCTTCGGATACCGCCAACAGGACAATGGCCGCTTCGAACGGCGGTAAGTCTGCCAAAACGGCTCGCCATCGCTGACTGCCGCGACTAGATGGCGTCGATGATCATCGATAAAGTCTCGCACCTCTTGCTGTTCGGCGCGACCGGCGACCTGTCGCACCGCATGCTGCTGCCCTCGCTTTACGGGCTCGATGCCGAGGGATTGCTCCCCGCCGACCTGGCGATCGTCGCCACCGCGCGCAGCACGCTCGACGATGCCGCCTTCCGTGCCACCGCAATTGCTGCCTTGGCCGAGCATGTCCCCGCCGACTTCTTCGATCGCGCCAAGGCCGAAAAGTTCGTCGAGCGCTTCACCTATGTCCCGCTCGACGCTACGCAGCCCGCAAGCTTTGCCAAGCTCGCCGAGAAGATCGACCCGGCGCAGGGCCTCGCCATCTTCCTCTCGACCGCCCCCTCTTTGTTCAAGGCGACGATCGATGGGCTGGTCGGCGCCGGGCTGACCGGCGAACGCGTCCGCCTCGCGCTCGAAAAGCCGCTCGGCAACGACTTGGCCTCGAGCCGCGAGATCAACGATTCCGTCGCCGCCGCTTTCCCCGAGGAGCGGACGTTCCGGATCGACCATTATCTGGGCAAGGAAACCGTCCAGAACCTGCTCGCGCTGCGCTTCGCTAACGTGATTTTCGAGCCGCT
>JBKJTQ010000104.1:0-4028 GCA_046589895.1 Sphingomicrobium sp. | reverse complement strand
GAAGCGGGTCGATGATCGCCGGGTGCTGAGCGGGATCGTCCATGCACTAAATTCGCCTGAGAGGATGGGTTCATTACCTTTCTCAATCGATGCCAAGGTTGCGGGTGGCAGGGGGGTGCGGACGAGACTGCTCGAAGACCCAATCGCCGCCCCGAGCATTCGCGGTAGCACGCCACGACCTTGCCGCACCGCACCATCTCCCATATCTGGGACACCATGACCTCGACCAACGACATTCGCCGCGGCTTTCTCGATTATTTCGAGGCGCAGGGGCACGTCCGCGTCGCGTCGGCGCCGCTCGTTCCTCACAACGACCCGACCCTGATGTTCGTCAACGCCGGGATGGTGCCGTTCAGGAACGTCTTCACCGGGCTCGAAACGCGTCCCTACGTCACCGCGACGTCGTCGCAGAAATGCGTCCGCGCCGGGGGCAAGCACAACGACCTCGACAATGTCGGCTACACCGCGCGCCACCATACCTTCTTCGAAATGCTCGGCAATTTCAGCTTCGGCGATTATTTCAAGGAAGCCGCGATCGACCATGCGTGGACGCTGCTGACGCGCGAGTGGGGCCTTTCGCCCGGCAAATTGACCGTCACCGTCTATCACAGCGACGACCAGGCGTTCGATCTGTGGAAAAAGATTGCCGGGCTTCCCGAGCAGCGCATCATCCGCATCGCGACGAAGGATAATTTCTGGGCGATGGGCCCCGACGGCCCGAGCGGGCCCTGTTCGGAAATCTTCTTCGATCACGGTGACCACATAGCCGGCGGTCCCCCGGGGTCGCCCGACGAGGATGGCGACCGCTTCGTCGAGATCTGGAACCTCGTTTTCATGCAGCACATTCAGGCGAATGACGAAATCGTCGCCGACCTGCCGCGCCCGTCGATCGACACCGGCATGGGGTTGGAGCGCGTCGCCGCGGTGATGCAGGGGGTTCACGACAATTACGACACCGACACGTTCAAGGCGCTGATCTGCGCGAGCGAGGAGTTGACTCACACGCACGCGACCGGCGAGAGCCAGGCCAGCCACCGCGTCATCGCCGACCATCTTCGTGCCGCGGGCTTCCTCGTCGCCGATGGCGTGCTCCCCGCCAACGAAGGTCGCGGCTATGTCCTCAGGCGGATCATGCGCCGCGCGATGCGCCACGCGCATCTGCTCGGCGCCAAGGACCCGTTGATGAACCGGCTCGTCCCCAGTCTCGTCGCCGAAATGGGCGCGGCCTATCCGGAACTCGTCCGCGCCCAGCCCGCGATCGAAGCCACCCTGCTCCAGGAAGAAGTCCAGTTCCGCCGCACCCTCGCCAACGGCTTGAAGCTGCTCGACGAAGCCACCGGACCGATGGCGAAAGGCGACACGCTCCCCGGCGCGACCGCGTTCAAGCTCTACGACACGTTCGGTTTTCCCTATGATTTGACCGAGGATGCGCTGCGCGCTCGTGGGCTCGCGGTCGACCGGTCCGGGTTCGACGCCGCGATGGCCGAACAGAGAGCTGCCGCGCGCGCTGCGTGGAAGGGCTCGGGAGACAAGGCCAGCGACGAACTATGGTACGACCTCGCCGAGGAGAATGGCGCGACCGAATTTACGGGCTATTCGAGCCATGAAGGTGAGGGCGTCGTGCTCGCGTTGGTCAAGGATGGCGCGCGCGTCGAGAGCGCGAGCGAGGGCCAGACGGTCTCCGTCATTCTCAACCAGACGCCCTTCTACGGCGAGAGCGGGGGACAAGTTGGTGATGCTGGAAAACTGTCTGCACTCAACGGCTTCGAAGGCGTTGTTGATGACACGTCCAAGCCACTGGGAAAACTTCATTCGCTGCGCACGTGCGTCAAGTCCGGACAGATAGCGGTCGGTGACACGCTCCATCAGTCGGTCAACGTCGAGCGCCGCGACGCGACCCGCGCCAACCATAGCGCGACCCACCTGCTCCACGCCGCGCTCCGCCACCGCCTGGGGCAGCACGTCACCCAGAAAGGCAGCCTCGTCGCCCCCGACCGCCTGCGCTTCGATTACTCGCACCCCACCGCGCTGACCCCGACCGACATCGCCGCGATCGAGACCGAAGTGAATGCTCACATCCGCTCCAACCACCCGGTCAACACCCGCCTGATGACCCCCGATGACGCCATCGCGGCGGGGGCGATGGCCTTGTTCGGCGAGAAATACGGCGATGAGGTGCGGGTTCTCAGCATGGGCCGCGAGGTCGACGCCGATTACAGCGTCGAACTATGTGGTGGGACCCACGTCAGCGCGCTCGGCGACATCGCAATCTTCAAGATCACCTCCGAAAGCGCGGTCTCTTCCGGCATCCGCCGGATTGAGGCGCTGACCGGGGAAGGCGCGCGGCTGTGGCTGGTCGACCGTGATGTCAAGCTGCGCGAAGTGGCGGCATCGCTGAAGGCTTCACCGGAGGAAGTTCCCGCCCGGGTCGCGGCCCTCGTCGAAACCACCCGACGCCTAGAACGCGAGTTGGCCGACGCAAAAAAGGCGCTCGCGCTGAGCAATGCAGTGGGGGGCGGCGGCGGAACGGCTGAAGCTGCTGGCCCCGAACAGATCGGCGGCTACCTCTTCCTCGGCCAGGTGGTCGATGGGCTCGACCCCAGGAATTTGCGCGGCGAAGTCGATGCGATGAAGCAACGGCTCGGCAGTGGCATCGCGGCGCTCATCACCACCAACGACGGCCGCGCCAGCGTCTCGGTCGGGGTCACCGATGACCTTGTCGCCACCGTCTCGGCGGTCGACCTCGTCAAGGCAGCGGTCGCGGCCTTGGGCGGGCAGGGCGGCGGCGGCCGTCCCGACATGGCGCAGGGCGGGGGCCCGGATGGCGACAAGGCCGAAGAGGCTCTCCAGGCGGTGCGGGCTGTGTTGCAAAGCGTCACCGCCTGAAGTATATACATAATGTATATACGGAAAGCATTATGACCAGCGAATATCGCTCCAAGACCTTCAAGTCAGGCAATTCGGTCGCGCTGCGGCTACCCAAGGGTCTGGGCATCGTCGAAGGTCGTGAAATGAAAGTACGAGAGGAGCAGGGACGCTACATCGTCGAGCCCGTCGATGCGCCGAAAAAAAAGATCGACCTCTCGAAGATTGCCGGCAGCATGCCGTGGCTCAAGCCATTGCCGCGTGAGGATTTCGAATATTCTCCCCGCGTTTGGGATGACCCCGATTGGCCGGGCTGGGATAAGTTGCGCTGATTGATGCGCTTTATGCTTGATGCGAATGCAGTCATCCTGCTTCTGACGGGACATAAATTAGTCACCGATCGCGCAGCCGAGTGTGCCGTCGATGACTTATGCGTGTCGGCGATCGCTTTTGGCGAGGTCGCGCGGGGCTCGAACTCGGGCAAACAACCGTCCATGGAAGTGCTCGACGAAGCCAGCAGAAAGATTCCAGTCCTACCGTTCGATCAAGCGGCGGCAAAAATCTATGCGTCGCTACCGTTCCGTCGGGCAAGTTGCGATCGCTTGATTGCTGCTCATGCGATTGCGGCCGGGCTGATCTTGGTAACTGCCGATCGAGGCCTGTACGCGGATATTCCAGGGCTGAACCGGGAGGACTGGACGCGATGACCTTCCGCGCTACCATCCTCACGCTTTACCCGGAGATGTTCCCCGGGCCGCTGGGGGTCAGCCTCGCCGGTCGGGCGCTGGCTGAGGGGAAGTGGTCACTGGAAACGCGCAACATCCGTGACCATGCGGTGGGCAAGCATCGCACCGTTGACGATACGCCGGCCGGGGGCGGGGCGGGGATGGTGCTTCGCGTCGATGTGCTTGCTTCCGCGATCGACGCGGTCGCCGCCAATGACCCTAGCCCCCGCCCGCTGCTCGCCATGACCCCGCGCGGCGCTCCGCTCACCCAGCGCCGAGTCCGCGAGCTCGCGTCGGGCGAGGGGGCGATCATCCTGTGCGGCCGCTTCGAGGGATTTGACGAACGCATCTTCGACGCGCGCGCCGTCGAGCCGGTCAGCATCGGCGACTATGTCCTGTCGGGCGGCGAGCTAGGCGCGATGGTGCTGCTCGATGCTT
>JBKJTQ010000063.1:0-5155 GCA_046589895.1 Sphingomicrobium sp. | reverse complement strand
CCAATCCCGCCGATCTCGGCCTCTACCGCTCTTCTTCTGCGAGCGAGACCGACCTCACCTTGACCGACAGCGCCAGCGGCAAGTCGGCGATCGTCCACTTCGACGCCGGCCAGTCGATGGCCCGCTGGCCGGCCGAACTGCCGGTCGCTGCGGGCTCGTCGATCCGCGTCAAGGGCGGGGGCGATCCGGTCACGCTCGGCGTCAAGATGGTCGCGCCCGTCCCCTCGGGGCTCGAGGGCGCGAACAAATATCTCCACACCCGCGCCTTGGTCAGCGACGAAGCGCGCGATCAGGCGATTGCCGGGGATCAATTGCGCCCGATGGGGCGGATCATCGTCACCGGCCGCGCCACCCCGGTGGTGGTGTGGGAACCAGCGCGCGAGATGAGCGCCGAGAACCGCGCCAGGCTTGGCCTGCTGTGGTCGCGTTTCGATCGCGGCGACCTCACCGCGCTCGACGGAATCGACCTCACCTGCCTCGCCCACCCCGAAGACCTTGCCTTGTGCGCCTTTGCGGCGCGGCTGCGCGAAGTCGGGCCCGGCGGAGCCTATGCATTAAAGGAGAAATGACATGACACGACCGATTCAGATGATGCTGGCGCTTGCAGCGACCGGTCTGTTCGCGGGGGCGAGTGCAGCCGCGGTGTTGGTAGTGCGTTCGACCGGGCCCTCGGCCACGACCTATCCCGCGGGGAAAGCCTTGGGCGATACCCAGGTGGTCAAGCTCAAGCCCAACGACATGATCGTGCTGCTCGATTCGCGCGGCACGCGCACATTGCGCGGGCCGGGCAGCTTCAGCACCTCGGCGGCATCATCGGGGACGAGCGTCTCGTCGCTCGCCGCGATCACCGGCCAGGTCGGGACGCGCCGCGCGCGGGTCCAGGCGGTGCGCGGCGGGCCGTCGGGCGCAAGCGGAGCGCGCAACGTGTGGCAGGCTGACGTCTCGCGCTCGGGATTCCTGTGCGTCGCCAACCCCGCTGACCTCGGGCTCTATCGCGCGTCGGCGGGAACCGAGGCCGACCTCACCCTGACCGATTCTGCGAGCGGCAAATCGGCGATCGTCCACTTCGACATCGGCCAGTCGATCGCGCGCTGGCCAAGCGACCTCGGCATCGCCGCCGATTCTAGCATCCGGGTCAAGGGCGCAGGAACCCCGGCCACGCTCGCGGTCAAGATGATCTCGCCGGTGCCGTCGGGGCTCGAAGGCATGGCGCAGAGCTTCATCCGCAACGATTGCAATGCTCAGCTCGACGTGCTGATCGATACCTTCAGTGGCAGCACGGAAGGCTGAACATGAATACCATGAGCGGGCTGACCTTCGTCTATCTCGCCATTTTCGCGGCATTGCTCGCGGCAGTGCTGTGGCGCTCGCCGCGCGGCAGCCTGGCGATGATTGCGATCGCGGGGATCATTGGCACGGCTTATGGCTATGAAGCGCTCGGCGCCTATGCCGTGGTCCTCCCTGCGCTGGTCGGGCTGATCGGCGGAGTTCAGGCGGGAAGCGGGTTGATGGCGGGGCGCACCGCCCGGTTCGAACGTCATGAGGAACCGCTCCGCCGCGGCCCCTTTTCGGGGATGGACCGCGGCAAGGCGCGCAGTCTGATCGACCAGGGGCTGTGGATCGACGCCAGCGCCGGCGATATATTGACGCACGAGGGCGAGCCGGTAACCCACCTCCACTGGATCGCTGCCGGCAAGGCCGAAGTGCTGGTCGATAAGGAGCCGACCGGCATGTGCGGCCCGCATTCGTTGATTGGCGAGGCCACGGTGTTCAGCGAAGATCCCGCGACCGGGACGGTCAGGTTGACCGAGGACAGCAAATTGTGGAGCATCGAGGCGGAGAGCCTGCGCGCTTATGCCGAAGCGCACCCCGACGTCCGCCAGATTCTCGACCACGGCTTTACCCGCAGCCTCGCCGAAAAGCTCGACGCGATGAACCGCGCCGACGATTGATCCGGTGTTGATAAGGCTCGATCGTATTGGCGGAACCGCGCGCAGCCGCGTCACGCGATGTTCGGGCCCAGCAGGACGAGCAGCTTGACGTCGATCCCGACTCCCTCGGCGCGCTTTGCGGCAATGAAGCGGGCAATGTCCGCGCGCGCGACGAGGTGGGTAACGATCTGCTCGCCATCGACTCCCCCACCCTCGCCCGCGCGGGTGAGTCCGCTCGCGCGGACCAAAGTGAAGCTTTCGGCGACCATCCCCGGTGAGCTATAATATTCGCCCAGCACTTCGATGTGCGCGGCGGAAAAGCCGGTCTCTTCGGCAAGCTCGCGCCGCGCGGCACCCTCGACGTCATCGCCGGCATGATCGTCGCCGATCAGTCCCGCGGGAAGCTCAAGGCAGCGGCCTCCGATCGGCACCCTTTGCTGCTCGACCAGCACCACTTTCCCGTCGTGCTCGGCGAGGATCACCACCGCGCTGATCCGTCCCGCGCGCTCGACATATTCCCACCGTCCGCGGCGCACCGCGGCAATGAACTTGCCCTGCCACATCACTTCGCGCTCGTCCTGAGCCTGTCGAAGGGTCAAAGCTCGATCAATTTGTCGGGAATTTCATTGGTGTCGCTGCCCGACTTGGGGAAATGCTCGGTGAGCACTACGCCGATCAACGCCACCGCCGCGGCGATCCCCTCGCCCGGCCGGCCCGCCTTCACCTCGACCAGCAAGGCGCTCATCGCCTCGCCCCATGTCTCCGGAGTAGTGACCGAGGTGATCGCTTCATCGGCGACGATCTCGGCGCGATGCTCGGCGAGCGACAGGTAGATCAATATCCCGGTACGCCCGATGGTGCGTCGTTCGGCGCCGGTCTTGAACAGCATGATCGCGCGCCGCCGCACGCGCCGCGTCTTGGTCGCACCCGGGGTCAGCGCCAGCCGCAACGGCCGCCATTTCATCGCGAACAGCGTGGTGAGGAAGGCCGCCAGCGTCAGCAACAGCGCGAGAGTGAGCACTTCGCGCAGGCTCGGCGCCGCCGCCCATGCCACGATCAGGTCGCGCAAACTGGTCAGCAGTTGCGGCGCGGCCGCGAACAAAGCGAGCAATCCGAATGCGGCGAGCACCGCATAATGCAGTCCGACGTCATGATAGGCGTCCGATTGGTCGCTCGCGATGGCGACAATCTCGCCGTCGCTATTCGCCTCGGCCGCGGCGATCGCCTGGCTCACCATCGCATGATCTTCATCATCGAGCATGCGCGTCACCATCCCCCCGACGCCCCGCCGCCGCCGAACGATCCGCCGCCGCCCGAAAAGCCGCCGCCGCCGCCGAACCCACCGCCAAAGCCGCCGCCACCGCGTCCCGATCGACTCAGCGCGTCGAGCCCCCACAACACAACCCACGGGTCGATTCCGCCGTGGCGGCGACCCTTGAACCGCCGCCCGCCGGCGCGACGCGCGATCGAGCTGATGAAGATGAAGAAGACGATCACCATCAAAAACACCGGGAAGGGATTAACCCCGCGCTGCCCGCGCCGCGCTTCGGCCGCGCCGATTTCCGTGGCGCGCCGCGCGGCTTCCGCGGGGGGCAGTTCGAGCATGGTGATGATCGCATCGGCGCCAGCGGCGATCCCGCCGGGATAATCGTTCGCCTTGAACCGCGGCAGGATCGAATTGCGGATGATCACGCCCGACACCGCGTCGGTCAGGAACACTCGCGCGCCATAGCCGGTCTCGATCCGCACCTTTCGCTCGGCCGGCGCGACGATCAGCAGCACACCGTCATCCTTTTGCTCGTCGCCAATCTGCCACGCGCGGCCGAGCCGATAGCCATAATCCTCGATCGTCCGCCCTTCGAGGCTGGGCAGCGTCGCGACCACGAACTGGCGCCCGCTGCGTTGCTCGACCGCCGCGAGTTTGGCATCAAGTGCCGCCTCCTGCGCCGGATCAAGCAGATTGGCCTTGTCGACCACCCGCCCGGTCAGCGGCGGAAACGTCTGGGCGTTCACGGGCGTGACGGTGACGAGCACCGCCAGCCATAGCGCCGCGAGGTAGCGAATCACCTCAGCCCGCGGTGTCGAAATCGACCTTGGGCGCCTTGTCCGACCCCGCCGCGGCTTCGAAAGGAACCTTGGGCTTGGCGCCGTAGAAGATTTTCGCGCCGATCGCGTCGGGGAAGGTGCGGATGCGGGTATTATAGCCGCGCACCGCCTCATTATAATCGTTGCGCGCGACGAGGATCGAATTTTCGGTGCCCTCGATCTGCGACTGAAGCGTGAGGAAATTCTCATTCGACTTCAGATCGGGATAGGCCTCGAAGATCGCCGGGCCGCGCAACACGTTGAGCGAGCTGCTGACCTGGCTCTGCGCCTCATTATAGGCCCGCACCTTGGCCGGGTCGGACAGGTCGGCGGCGCTGAGCTGGGTCGAGGTCGCACGGCTGCGCGCCTCGGTTACCCCGATCAGCACGTCCTTTTCCTGCTTGGCATAGCCCTTCACCGTCTCGACCAGATTGCCGATGAGGTCGTTGCGGCGCTGATATTCGCTCTGGACGTTGGCCCATTTGGCGTTGACCTGTTCCTCGGCGGTCGGAACGCTGTTGATCCCGCACCCGGCAAGGCTGAGCGCGGCGAGCGGAGCGAAAAGGCCAAAGCGGCGCAAAATAATCATGGGATCCCCTTTGGACGATGATGTCGGATATGACGTAGGGCGGGGAGCGCTCGCTTTCAATCCGCCGCGAAAGCGTTACCTTCGCGCAGCCGTCAGGGCGTTCAGGGGGAGATGATCATGTTGAGCGAGTTCAAGGCTTTCATCGCGCGCGGCAATGTCCTCGACCTCGCGGTCGCGGTAATCATCGGCGCGGCGTTCGCGACCATCACCGCAAGCCTCACCGGCGACATAATCATGCCGATCGCGGGCGCGATCTTTGGCGGGCTCGATTTCGCCAATTATTTCTACCTGCTCGGCCCCATACCGGAAGGATTCCAGGGCAATCCCGAAAGCTATGCCGACCTTCAGAAAGCCGGAGTCGCGGTGCTCGGCTGGGGCCAGTTCGTCACCGTGGCGATCAATTTCCTGATCCTCGCCTTCGTCATCTTCCTCATCGTCCGCACCGCCAACCGCATGACCCAGCGAGGCGAGGAGGCCCCGGCGGGTCCGAGCGAAGCCGACCTGCTCACCGAGATCAGGGACGAGCTGCGGCGGAGAGGCTGACTTTCGT
>JBKJTQ010000045.1:0-4297 GCA_046589895.1 Sphingomicrobium sp. | reverse complement strand
AGGTCGCCTATAAAGTCGAGAACACCCGCGTCGGGCAGGAACTCGACTATGACAAGCTCACGCTGACGGTCGAAACCGACGGCACGGTGACACCCGAAGACGCGCTCGGCTATGCCGCGCGCATTCTCCAGGACCAGCTGCAATTGTTTGTCCATTTCGACGACAGCCAGGTCCGGGCCGCGCCGAGTGCCGGTATGGCCGGTGGCGCGCCGATGGGAGGGGCCGCCGAATCGACCCCCGACACCAACCAGCTCAACCGCTATTTGCTCAAGAAGGTCGACGAGCTGGAACTGTCGGTGCGTTCGGCCAACTGCCTTAAGAACGACAATATCATCTACATCGGCGATCTCGTCCAAAAGACCGAAGCCGAGATGCTCCGCACCCCGAACTTCGGCCGCAAGAGCCTCAACGAGATTAAGGAAGTCCTCGCCTCGATGGGGCTGCGTCTTGGCATGGATATCCCCGGCTGGCCGCCCGAAAATATCGAGGAAATGGCCAAGAAGCTTGAGCAAGAGCTGCTGGGCTAAGGACGTCATCCCGGGCTTGACCCGCGATCCACCTTCCTTCGCGGGAAAGTGGAGAAACAAGATGGACCCCGGCGCAAGGCCGGGGTGACGGTTTTTCGGTGGTTCACCGTCGCCACCTGGATCGGGCTACCTGATACGGGCCCCCTACGAATGAAGGACAATATCATGCGCCATCGCGTCGGACATCGTAAGCTTCAGCGCACTTCAAGCCACCGCTCGGCCCTGTTTCGCAACATGGCGGCGGCGTTGATCAAGCATGAACAGATCACCACCACCACCGCCAAAGCAAAGGAGCTGCGGCCCTACGTCGAGAAGCTCGTCACGCTCGCCAAGAAGGGCGGGCTATCGAACCGCCGTCTGGCCCATTCGCGGCTGCTCGACGATGCACAGCTGGTGAAATTGTTCGACATCATCGCGCCGCGCTACGCAGACCGTGACGGGGGCTATTGCCGGATCGTCAAGGCCGGCATTCGCATGTCGGACGCCGCGCAAATATCGATCATCGAATTCGTCGATCGCGACGTCAGTGCTAAGGGCCAGGATTCGGGCCCGGTGATGAGCGAGGATGAGGTCGAAGCGGCGTAAACTGGTTTGATACTGACGCTCAACAAAAGGGCCGGAAGCGCAAGCTTCCGGCCCTTTTTCTACGTGTCGAGGCAAGGCACCCGAGCAACTGGCCAAGTACACCTGGGTTGTCGGGAGGGGAAAAGCGGTGGGCCGAGCACGTATGAACCTTATTGGCTCAAACTATTTTGACTTGTAGGATCGCTTAGGATCATTGGGAGCGTGTGGAAACCTCGTCCCATTCCCGCATGGCAGGCACCGTTTCTTGCGGCGCTGGCGCTTACCCGCAATGTTCGGATGGCGGCTGGACGGGGGGATCGATGTTCGGCGGTGTATAATCGACGGTTGAGGGATGTGGGTTTGCGGCGGCCGGGGCGGAGGCGTTGGATCAAGGATTGCCTGCCCGATGCCAACGAAGTCAGCGAGGCAACCGAACGAATCATGGCGCGGTTCGAGCGGTTGCGCGACCGCGACCGCGCCGAGAAGCTCGAAGCGGGGTGGCAGGAATGGCAGGGCGAGATGATTCTGCGCGGATTGTAGGTGCCACCGCCGGAAAGCGAGTAATTTTCCTGTCATGATCGGTGCTCGAATGGGGTCCGCGAATTTGCAATGTCGCATCTTTCGCGAATGCGGCGGCATTATTTTCCGTCCCCAATACTTTCAGTCTGACAACGCAACATTCAGTTTCGATGCACCCGAGGGGGTCGATAAAACGTATATTACCCGCAATTGCCGGGTGGAGTATTTTTTCAGGAGATTAGCCATGTCGGCTTTTTCAAAGATTACGATGAGTGTGGCTGGTCTCGCGGCTGTGGCCGGAATGGCTACTCCGGCGGCGGCGCAAGGTTATGGCTATCCGCAGAACAGTGGTGGCGGCATCGTCGGCGCGATCATCAATTCGGTGACCGGCGGCTACGGCCGATATCCGCAAGGCAATTATGGTTATGGCCAGGTCAGCCAGCGCAGCCTGGTGCAACAGTGCGCCGTGGCGGCCGAACAGCGTTTGAACGGACAATATCGCGGCCAGGGCTATGGCGCCTATAATGGCAATGGCTATCAGAATGGCTATGGCCAGCAGAGCTATGGCTATCAGAACCAAAGCGGTGCTCGCGTGCTCGGCATCACCAGCGTCGAACGCCGTTCCAACGGCGGGTTGCGGGTGCGCGGCGTCGCGACCTCGGGTGCCTATGGCCAGCAGGGCTATGGCTATCAGCAGGGTTACGGCCAGCAGGGCTACGGCTATCAGCAGGGCTACGGGCAGCAGGGCTACGGGCAGCAGGGTTATGGCCAGCAGGGTTATGGCGCCAACGGTCAGGCCGATTTGAGCTTCAGCTGCAAGGTCAATTCGCGCGGTCAGGTGACCGACGTGAACATCGCGCGCAATAATGTCGGTTACAGCCGCGGTTATTAATAGTCGTCGCGTTTAAATGGGTTGCAAAGGAAGGGGCGTTGGCGTGCATGCCGGCGCCCCTTTTTGCTTATCGGGATAGAGATGTCATGCGTTGGACTTTGCCTATCGTGCTTTCGTTATTGTCGAGTGCCTGCGCGACGGTCGCGCCCCCGCCCCCGCCCTCGCCGATCGCCGAGGTGCCGAACCCGCCCATTCCGATTACGCAGGAGCCCGTCCTGACTTACCCCGCGACCCGCCGCATGGACCAGGTCGATCCGCAATTCGGCGTGCCGGTCGCCGACCCCTATCGCTGGCTCGAGAATGACGTCCGCAGCGACGCCGAAGTGCGCAATTGGGTCGAGCAGCAAAATCAGGTCACCAATGCCTTTCTGGCGACACTCCCGCTGCGCCAGCGATTCAAGGCGCGGATGACCGAATTATACGATTATGAGCGCTTCGGCGTGCCGCGCAGGAAGGGAGAGCATTATTTCTACACCCGCAACAGCGGGCTCCAGAATCAAGCGGTGCTCTACGTCCGCGACAGCGTCGATGGCGCGGGGCGGGTGCTGATCGACCCCAATGGCTGGTCGAAGGATGGCGCCACCGCGCTTGCCGAATGGAGCCCGAGCGAAGATGGCAAGCTGGTTACCTATGCGGTCCAGGACGGCGGCACCGACTGGCGCACGGTCAAGGTGATCGACGTCGCCAGCGGGCGAATCCTCGACGATGAACTCAAATGGCTCAAGTTTGGCGGCGGGGTCGAATGGGCCAAGGACGGCAGCGGATTTTATTATTCGCGCTTCCCGGAGCCCGCCGCAGGACAGACATTTCAGGCGTCGAGCCGCAACCAGAAGGTTTATTATCACAAGCTCGGCACCGCGCAGGCCGCCGATCGCCTGGTCTATGCCACGCCGGACAATCCCGATTACGGTCACGACGCGAAGATCAGCGAGGACGGCCGCTGGCTGGTCATCGCCACCTCGGTCGGGACCGACGATCGCTATGAAGTGACGCTGATCGACCTCGCCAAAAAGAACGCCAGTCCGCGCACGCTGGTGAAGGGGTTCATCAACAATTATTCCTACGCCGGCAACCTCGGCGACACCTTTTACTTCATCACCAACGATGGCGCGCCCAAGCTCAAGCTGGTGGCGATGGATGTGCGCCGGTCCAAGCCCGCGCCGCGCACGCTGATTGCCGAAGATGAAGCGACGCTCGACCATGTGTCGCTGATCGGCGGCAAACTGGTCGCAAATTACCTCGTCGACGCCAAGACCGAGGTCCGCGTCCACGACCTCGACGGCAAGCTCGCCCGCAAGGTGACGCTTCCCGGAATTGGCACTGCGACCGGATTCGGCGGCACGGCCAAGGATAGCGAGACCTTTTTCGCCTTCACCAGCTTCAACCGCCCGACGACGATCTTCCGCTACAACGTCGCGAGCGGCGAGGCGCGTGAGTGGCAGGCGCCCAAGCTCGCCTTCAACCCCGACGATTATGGGGTCGAGCAGCGCTTCTACGCGTCCAAGGACGGCACCAAGGTGCCGATGTTCATCGTCCGCAAGAAGGGCAGCAGTGGCCCCGCGCCGACCCTGCTCTATGCCTATGGTGGGTTCAACGTATCATCGGCCCCCGGCTATTCGCCGACCCGGCTGGCGTGGCTCGAGGCGGGGGGCACCTACGTCCTCGCCAACATTCGCGGCGGGGGCGAATATGGGAAAGCGTGGCACGATGGCGGGCGCCTCGCCAACAAGCAGAATGTGTTCGACGACTTCATCGCCGCAGGCGAATATCTCAAGGCACAGGGCATCACCGGGCC
>JBKJTQ010000308.1:0-3977 GCA_046589895.1 Sphingomicrobium sp. | reverse complement strand
CATCTCGCTCACGCTCATCCCCGGCAACAGTTGCGCGACGGCTGGGGCATCGATCGAGGCAGCGAGCAGGAAAACAGCGATCAGGCTTGTACGACGCATCGCGACACCTCCCAATTGAGAAACACCCACGCCTTAAGCCGGATGGGAAAGAACTTGACTAGGCACCTCGCCAGAATGGTCAAGCCGATCACCAATGAGGGTAAATAATAGTGGGCGGGGCAAGGATTGAACTTGCGACCCCTGCGATATCAAAGCAGGCGCCCGCCTGATTTTTTCTTCGTATTCCGCCGTTTTTTAACTCACGCAAACCCAGAATAGTATAAGAACCATGACCGATATGCCGCCCGATCTGCTGCTGTGCTGTCACCACCGCGCGCCCCCACGCGCAACGGTGAGCGACCGACCGCCCGGCGTCATGAAAGCCGAGACGGGTGGATTTAAATGTTGATCGAGGGGAGCGCGTCGTCAAACGATGATGACGGGCCCGCAGAGAGGTAATCAGATTGCCTCCAATGCTTCACGACTCGGTAGGCTCTCCAAAGCTCGCCGCCTCGGTTGTTTCGCCATCCCTCGGCGAGATATAAAGCATCGTCATCGTTCATCGCTTCGAAGTGCTGCTCCAACTCTAAGTGACCATTTTCGGGGGCGACGCAAAGGAGCTTGTACCTTCGCGGCTGTGTAATTCTCGACACTGGTTTGGCTCGTTTACGCAATGCGCCGGTCCTTGATGCCCGAGCGTCCTATCAGCCCCGCTCTGGAGCTGCCTCAGGCATCGGTGGTGGAGGCGGCGGCGGCGGCGAGGGGCAGATGTCCGTCGCCAGGATGACCGATCCATCGGCACAGGTCTGGGTGGCGGGGGCCAGCAGCGGCGGCGGCGGGGGGGGTGGCGGCGGAGCCAGGGCCATCGCCTGACGAGCTCCTCCGAAGCGCCAGCCGGCCTTCGCGCCGAAGCCCTTCACGTCGCCGAAGTCGCCCCACGCAGCAAGAATCGGACCAGACCCGTTCTGGGCGCCAATGCCGGCTTCGATACGGCCCCAGGTACCCCGACCCCTGCTCACGATCGTGTTGGAAGAGGCGCCGCTGACCAGCGCCAAGCGGGTGTCGCCATTGAACTCATGGAAGATCTTGCCATCGACGAAGGGGGCAAAGGCTCCGCCGCCGAAGGTAGCCCGGGCACCGAGGTGACCGCGTGTGCTCTTCATCCGATCAAAGTCGAAGGCGATCGTTCCGACCGAGAAACCGTCGATCCTTGACCTGACAACGGCAATCCCCCCGCCGAGATCGAAGTTCATCGCATCGGTGCCGAAGCGATAGCCCAACTGGCCCTGGACACCGAAGCTCTTAAGCCGCGGATTGCCAACCATGCTGTCGAACAGCGTATTGTCGATCCGCAGCTTGGCCCGGTCATACTTGACCAGTCCGTCACCATGGAAGCCATATCCACTGCCGAACATGGCGTATCCGCCGATGTTATAGCCGCTTGCGCGGAACTCGGACGCCGAGTTGCGGATGTCGGCATCGGCACGCTCATAGCCGCCGGTGATGCCGACCACGGCATTGTTGCCGAGCAGATAATCGACACCAGCCTGCAAACCGCGGCGCTTGGTCTTGAAGCGATCGACGCGGAAGTCGTTGCCGAAGAACGTGACGTCCTGGCGATCGGTCCTGTCCTGGCTGTAGTAGGCTTGGCCCCAAAGGCCGAGCCCATTGCTACGATTGACGCCAAGATCGGTGTGTCGAAGCGCGGCATAGTTGCTGTAGCTATCCGCCGATTGATACCATAGATTCTGGACGAGGTCGCCGAGCACCACCGGCTCGATCGCCGCGATGTTGGGCAACGCAACAAGGAACGTGTCGCCGCCGGTCTGGAGCAGCCTGAGGTCAATCAGCCCGAAGTTGGTCTGGCCGCCAAGCGTGAACGGAGAGCCCGAGGCCGTAGCGGCGTCAACCACCAGCACGCCGTCCGGGTCAAGCACCAACGGGCCAAGGAAGGCCGGGTTGATGACCGTCGATCCGCTGGCGTTGCCACCGATGATCAAACGATCGGAGATCAAGCCGCCCCCGCTCACGCCGACATCGATACCAAGGTTGGCGGCGCCGGTTCCGATGTAATTCCCGCAGATGCTGAGCGTGTTGTTGGCGGCGCCGTTGACCATCGTGATCCTGCCGGCGTTATTGAATGTTTCACAGTTTGCGAGCGCTCCCACCCCGTCGGTAAAGCGCAAAATGCCTCCGGCAAGATTATTGAAGACGTCGTTGCCACCCCGGAAATCGCTCGTCCCGATCACCTGGAACAGGCCAGCGTTGTTGACCACGTCGGCATTGTCGGTGAGGTCGATGCGGCCGATGATCGAGCCGGCCGCATTGACGTTGATAACGGCGGCGGCGCCGTTAGCGTCGATCGCCGGACCCGCCGTGGCACGAACCGCATCGTTTAGGGTGATGGTCGTGCCCGTGCCCGACGTGGCGTCGATACCCGCCGTGGCTCCAGTTACGGGAGACCCCGCCTGTGTGGTAATGTTCAGCGCGCAGGCCGAGGATGCCAGGACGCCCGCTCCGGTCGTGCTGACGATGTCGTTGGTCACGTTGACGTTGAGAGTCGCGCAGCCGTTAGCGACCGCGCGCACCGCTGCCGGCGATCCGGCCCCGGAAGAAGTAACGGTGCCGGTGTTGACGGTTACCGTGCCCGTGCCTTGGGTTGCCACGTCGATGCCGATGCTGCCTGCGCCGGTGGTCGTCGTCGTGCCGCCGTTGATCGTCGTGGTACCGCTGGCGTTGGTGACGTTAATGCCATCGCTGTTCAATCCCGAGGTTGTGATGACCCCGCAGGTGACAGTCGTATTGCCGTTGGCGGCCAAATCGAACGCCGGCGAGTTGGCGCCGGTCGTCGTAATATTCCCGCACTGGACATTAGCCGTTGTCACTCCGGTAACCTCGACTCCGGTCGAACCGGCTCCAGTAGTGGTGATGGTGCCGGCGTTGGTAAAGGTCAGGGGGCCGGTCCCGGCGATGTCGACGCCTTCGGAATCTGCGCCTGTGGTCACCGCTCCGGCGATGGTCGCCGTGATTGGTCCGGCGCCGCCATTGATCTGCAGCCCGTCGCTGTTCGCGCCAGCCGTGGTCTGGACTCCGCAAGTGACGTTGATCGCCCCCGTCGCGTTAACCGTCGTAGCGGGCGCATTGGCTTCGGTCGTCGTCACCGTTCCGCAATTGAGCGTGACGGCGTTGGGGCCGGCATTGACGGTGATGCCGTTGTCGGTGGCCGCGACCGGGCCGGTGGTGAGGTTGACCGGGCCGGTGGCATTGACCAGCACGCCTTCCGAGCCGGGGCCGGTGGCCGAGATTGGCCCGACCGTGGCGGTGATCGCACCGCCGGTAAGCACAACCGCATCGGCATTCGGGCCACTTGTACGAACCGTGCCGCAGCCGAGATTGATCGAACCGCTTGCCGTGATATCGATGCCGGTCGAGTTCGCGCCCGACGTGTTCACATTGGCGCACACCGCCGCAACCACGCCCGCCGGACCGGCGATCAGCAACGCGGTCGAATCCGCGCCGGTCGTGGTGAGAGTGCCGGTGGTGAGGTTGACGTTGCCGGTATCGGTGATCTGAATCGCGTCGGAATCGATGCCTGCCGTCGTCACATTGCCGACCACCGCGGTGACCGGAGTGAGCGGGCTGGCGCCGCCGTTGATCTGAAGGCCGTCGCTGGCGTTGCCGACTGTCGTTATGGCGCCGCAACGCACGTCGATAATGCCAGTGGCGTTCACTGTGGCCGCAGCCGCATTGGCTTCGACTGTCGCGAGATTGCCGCAGTTCAGGGTCACGCTCGCTGGGCCGGCATTGATGACGATAGCCTCCTGAGCCGACGTAACTGGGCCAACGGTCAGATTGACGGGGCCCGTCGCGTCGACGATCACGCCGGCCGAGCCCGGACCTGTCGCGATGATCGTTCCGAGCGTTCCGCCAACATTGTT
>JBKJTQ010000184.1:0-4160 GCA_046589895.1 Sphingomicrobium sp. | reverse complement strand
TGCGCGCGATCCGGAGGTGGACGTTGCTTACGCCTCTGACTCGACGCCATCTGCCGGCAAGACCGCGCGGGTGGCATCGCCCGGGCCGGGGCTTGAGCCGCGGCTGGTCGCTGAGGCGCGCGGCGCGGCCGACAGCCTGGCGCTGCGGCTGAGGTTCAGCGACGCCGAGCTCTATGCCCGGCGCTCGCCGGGGGGCGAGGGTGACGCGCGCAACGTGTTCGAAGCGCTGGAGACGGCGCGGGTCGAGGCGCTCGGGACGCGGGCGATGGCCGGGGTAGGCGCCAATTTGGTGTCGCTGGCCGAGGCACGGGTGCGCGGCGACGCCATCACCAGAGCGCGGTCGGGCGAAGAAGTGCCGCTGGCGACGGCCGTGGGCCTGCTCGCGCGGCGGCGGCTGAGCGGGCTCGAACCACCGGAGGCGGCGCGCGCCGGGCTGGCGCTGATCGCGCCGTGGATCGAACAGAAGGCGGGGGCCGAGCTCGACGCGCTGGCGCTGACGATCGACGACCAGGCGGCGTTTGCGACGCTGGCGCGGCGGCTGCTCGAGGACCTCGAGCTGGCCGACCCTGAACAGCCGTTCCAGCCCGACGACGAAGGTGGCGACGACGAACAGGGCGATGAGGACGGCCCCGACGAGGACGACGATGTCGACGGCGACGGCGCCGCGGGCGGCGAGATGGAGATGCGCGCCGATGACAGCGAGCATGACGAGGGTGAAGACGAAAGCGCCCCCAGCGAAGCCGACATGGACCAGGGCGACGCCTGTGAAGGCGACGACGGCACCGACCAGGCCCGCGCCACCGCCAACCGGCGCAACTGGCCCGAAGCGCCGGCGAGCGACTATAAACCATTCACTACCCGCTTTGACGAGACGGTCGCCGCCGCCGACCTGTGCGACGAGGAGGAATTGACCCGGCTGCGCGCCTATCTCGACCAGCAGATGGCGCAGCTTCACGGGGTGGTCACGCGGCTGGCGAATCGCCTCCAGCGGCGGTTGATGGCGCAGCAGGCGCGCAGCTGGGAATTCGACCAGGAGGAGGGGATGCTCGACGCCGCGCGGCTGGCGCGGGTGATCGTCGCCCCGGCGCATTCGCTGTCGTACAAGATCGAGCGCGAGACCGACTTCAAGGATACCGTGGTCAGCCTGCTGATCGACAATAGTGGCTCGATGCGCGGGCGGCCGATCTCGATCGCCGCGACCTGCGCCGACATCATGGCGCGGACGCTTGAGCGGTGCGGTGTGGCGACCGAGGTGCTCGGCTTCACTACGCGCGCATGGAAGGGGGGGCAGAGCCGCGAGGCGTGGCTCGCCGAGGGGCGCCCGACCGAGCCGGGGCGGCTCAACGACCTGCGCCACATCATCTACAAGCGCGCCGACCAGCCCTATCGCCACGCACGGCGCCATTTGGGGTTGATGATGCGCGAGGGCCTGCTCAAGGAGAATATCGACGGCGAGGCGCTGATCTGGGCCCATAATCGCCTGCTTGCGCGGCCCGAGGAACGGCGCATATTGCTGGTCATCTCGGACGGTGCGCCGGTCGACGACTCGACCGCTTCGGCGAACAGCGGGACCTATTTGGAAAAACATCTGCGCCAGGTGATCGGGTGGATCGAGAGCAGGTCGAGCGTCGAACTGGCGGCGATCGGGATCGGGCATGACGTGACGCGTTACTACAGCCGAGCGGTAACGATCATGGATGCCGAGCAACTGGGCGGCGCGCTGATTGATCAGCTCGCGTCGCTATTCGATGCCGAATAATGAAGTGGGACAGAGTGGGCCCGGCACGAAATATGCTACTGGTGCCGGGCCCCCCTCGTTACGCGACACGAGGGAACCTGTCCGCCGTGGCCGGCGTCGCGGTGAAGCAAAAGGGGGAAAGCTTCTCCGTTACGAAGGCTTATGACCGAACCGCAGCGCATGAAGCCTGAACGCGACGTGCAGCCGCGGTTCAGCATGTCGAAACTTTTCAGTGGTTTGGCGGTGGCGATCCCGATCTTCGCTTGGGCGGCGTGGCTCAAGGCCCAGCCGAGCCGCTGGCCGGGACCCGACCGGACGGTCGAAGGAAGAGCGGACATCGTCGCGGCCGGCGGGGGAATGAAGGCGTGGCAGCTGACCGCGCCCGACCGGCGTTTTGGCGGATTGTCGGCACTAGCGGTCGATCGCGGCGAACTGCTCGCGCTGACCGATTCGGGGGTCGCGGTGCGCTTCGCGCCGCCGCGATCAGGTGAGTTGGTTCGCTTTGCGCTTCATGATTTACCCGGCGGTCCGGGGAGCCGGCTGCGCAAGGCCAGGCGCGACAGCGAGTCGCTGCTCGCCGATCGCGACGCGCGCGGCTGGTGGGTCGGGTTTGAAACGCGCCATTCGCTATGGCTGTTCGATCCGCACTTCACGCGAGTGTTGGCGACGCGCTGGCTCGACGTCGATTGGCCCGCCAACCGCGGGGGCGAAGCGCTGGTTGGCGGCGCTAAAGGCGAGGTGATGGTGCTTCCCGAAGGCGGCGGGCCTGCCGCGGGGGGAAAATTCGACGCGCCTGCATCGACGTCGGATGCGACGCGCTTATCCGATGGCAGGCAGGTGCTGCTGCTGCGCCGGCCGAGCCTCAGCGGATTCGACAATCGGCTGTGGATATCGGCGGGCGCGGGAAAGCCCGCGCGGCGGATCGCGCTCAATCTCGGCGCGCTCGACAACATGGAAGGTATCGCCGCCGCGCCCCGGCCCGATGGCGGAACGCGGCTGTGGATCGTCAGCGACGATAATTTCAGACCGTGGATGCGAACCCTGCTCGTCGCACTCGACCTGCCGAAGGGATTTTGATTTAGGTCAGCCTGGTGCCGCACTTCAACCTAAACGCCTTAAGCGGCGGCCGACTTTGCCTTCTTGGCAAGTTCGCGCTTGAGCCTGGCGGCGCGCGTCGACAGCTTTTCGACTTTGGTCTTGACCAGCCAATTGTCGAGCCCGCCGACATGCTCGACCGAGCGCAGGCCATGCGTCGACACGCGCAGCTTGACGCTCTTTTCGAGCGCCTCCGAAAGCAGCGTCACATTCTGCAAATTGGGCAGAAAGGTCCGCTTGGTCTTGTTATTGGCGTGGGAAACATTGTTGCCCACCTGCCGGCCCTTGCCGGTCAGCTCGCAAACGCGCGACATACGTCACATCCTGATTTGAAGGAGGACGGTTGCCCCCGGAAAGGCGAGCCCGATACCGCCGCCGGCGGACTTCGTCAACCTTGTCTGTCCCAATATGGGTGCCGATGCGTCGGCAACTCGACACAAAGTGAGGCGTTGGCTAGGCACGCCTCAGATATTTTCCAGGGAGCCGATCGGCATGCGCGCATTCTTCCTTATCCTGATCATCGCGGTCGCCGCGCTGATCCTCGCGGTCATGACCGGCATGATCGACCTTCGCCAGACCCAGCCTGCGGTGGCCCCCGGGATCTCGACCGAAAATGGCAAGCTCGTGACGCGGCCGGGCCAGGCCCCGGCGTTCGACATCGAGACCGGGTCGATCGGTGTGGGCACTAACGGCAGCGTCGCAGTCCCCAAAGTCGAGATCAAGCCGAGCGACACGCGCATCGGCGTACCCAGTGTCGAAGTGCGCCGTCCGGGCGCCGCGCCGGCACCGGCTCCCGCCGCCCCGCCGCCGGTGCAGGGCAACGCCGCCCAATAGTGACAGCGCCGTTCGCGGCGACTAGCGCGAAGTGATGAGCGCCTTTCCGCTTCCCGCGCCGATGCGGCGCGCGCTGAGCCTCGCCGCGGTCGCGGCCGAGGCGGGCGAAGTACCGGTCGGCGCGGTCATCACCCTCGATGGCGAAATCATCGCCGAGGCGCGTAACGCGATGCGCGGCACGATCGACCCCACCGCCCATGCCGAGATCGTCGCGATTCGCCACGCGGCAACCCGGCTCGGCGAGCCGCGGCTCGATCGCTGCACGCTGTGGGTCAGCCTTGAGCCGTGCGCAATGTGCGCCGCGGCGATTTCCCTGGCGCGAATTGCCGAGTTGCGCTTCGCTGCCGAAGATCCCAAGGGTGGCGGCGTGGTCCATGGCGCGCGCATCTTCGCCCAGCCGACCTGCCATCATCGCCCCGACGTTCTCGGCGGGATCGGCGAGGTTGAGGCCGCGGCGCAATTGCGCGACTTCTTCCGCGAGCGGCGGTCCTAG
>JBKJTQ010000260.1:0-5811 GCA_046589895.1 Sphingomicrobium sp. | reverse complement strand
TGGCTGCGCACCTTATGGTTTCGAAGGGTTGCGCCGGGCCGGCCGGCGTTTTCGTCGGCCGGACCTGACGCTGGCCGTCTATGACCATGTCGTTTCGACCGCCAGCAATCGGCTGTTGGCGCCGAGTATCGATGCCGATGCCCGGCAGTTGATCGAGGAAACGAAGGCAGGCTGCGCCGCGCACGGCATCACCCTGTTCGACCTTACTGATCGTCGGCAGGGTATCGTCCATGTGGTGGGGCCTGAGCAGGGCTTCATCTTGCCGGGCGCCACGGTGGTCTGCGCGGACAGCCACACCGCCACTCACGGCGCTTTCGGCGCTTTCGGCTTTGGGGTCGGCGTGTCCGAGGCCGAACATGTGATGGCCACGCAATCATTGATCGTGAAGCGACCGCGCACGATGCGTGTCATGGTCGAAGGGGCGCTTGGCCCCTGGGTCGGCGCCAAGGACCTGATCCTCGCAATCATTCGGCAGATCGGCGTCGGCGGTGGTGTCGGACACGTTATCGAATATGCTGGCGAGGCTATCCGCAGCCTGTCGATGGAAGCGCGGATGACGCTATGCAACATGTCGATCGAGGCGGGCGCGCGCGCCGGATTGATTGCGCCCGACGACACTACCTTTGCCTATCTGAAGGGGCGGCCCTATGCGCCGGTCGGGATAATCTGGGACCAGGCAATCGCGTATTGGCGCGGCCTGAGCAGCGACCCCGGTGCGGTTTTCGATGTCGAAGCGGCAATCGATGCCTCGCAGATTGCGCCCGTCGTGACATGGGGCACGAATCCGTCTCAAGTAGCCGCCATCACCGAATGCGTGCCCGATCCGGCATCGCTGGCGCAGCCGCAGGCGCGTGAGGCCTGCGCGCGCGCGATTTCTTACATGGGCCTTCGTGCGGGGCAACCGCTCCAACAAATCCCGATCGACCGTGTCTTTATCGGTTCGTGCACCAATGGTCGTATCGAAGATTTGCGCGCTGCCGCTGCCGTCCTTGCAAATCGCCATGTTGCTGAGGGGGTGGAGGCATGGGTTGTGCCCGGATCGGCGCTGATCCACGCCCAGGCGGAGCAGGAAGGTCTTGCCGCAGAGTTCATCCGCGCAGGCTTCCAGTGGCGATTGCCGGGCTGCTCGATGTGCCTCGCTATGAACGGCGAGCAGGTGCGCCCGGGCGAGCGCATCGCCTCGACATCGAACCGCAATTTCGAGGGTCGGCAGGGGCGCGGCGCGCGCACTCATCTCCTTAGCCCGGCGATGGCGGCGGCGGCAGCCGTGTGCGGCCGGCTCGCCGACGTCAGGGAACTTGCGGCCTGATGCGCCCCTTCACCGCCTTTTCGGCAATCGCCGCATCCTTGCCGACGCCCGATGTCGATACGGACATGATCGTGCCGCAACGCTTTCTTAGGCGAAGCCGGTCGGTGGGGTTCGCCGATGCCCTGTTCCGGAACCTTCGCGACGGTCCCGGTGCGGACTCGTTCGTGCTCAACGTCCCGCCTTTCGACAAAGCGGGGATATTGCTGGCAGGCGACAATTTCGGCACCGGCTCGTCGCGCGAGCATGCCGTGTGGGCTCTGGCTGATTTCGGCATCCGTGCCGTGGTCGCTCCCGGCTTCGCCGACATCTTTCAGGCCAATTGCATCAATAATGGCGTGTTGCCCGCACGCCTCAATAAGGCGTCGATCCGCGAGCTTACGCGCGCGATGGAGGTTGGCGGTCCCGTCTTGGCGATCGACCTCGACAATCGCGAGATTACTCATGCCACGGCCGGCACCCATCATTTCGACATCGACGAGATCGACCGGCAGCGCTTGCTGGCGGGCACGGACTTGATCGATGTCACTCTCGCGCATGTCGACGCGCTCGACGAGCATGAGCGTCACTCACGCCTCCATTATCCATGGCTCGAAATCGAGATGTCCTTTTCATGACCCACAATATATTGCTGTTGCCGGGTGACGGCATCGGTCCGGAAATCGTTGGCGAAGCACGCAAGGTCGCGCAGTGGTTTATCGATCACCGCGGCGTCAGCATCAAATTTGAAGAAGCGCTAGTCGGTGGCTCATCGATCGATGTTCACAATATTTCGCTCACCGATCAGGTGTTCGCGCAAGCAATTGCCGCCGACGCGATTCTGCTCGGCGGCGTTGGCGGGCCGCAATGGGATTTTCTTGAGCCGGAGCGTCGCCCGACCCCCGGCTTACTCAAGCTGCGGCGCGAATTGGGATTGTTTGCAAATATTCGGCCCGTGCGGATGCTCGATGCGCTCAGCGAGTCCTCGACCTTGCGACCGGAAGTGGTACGCGGCGTCGATTTCATCATCGTCCGCGAGTTGATCGGCGACATCTATTTCGGCGAGCCGCGCGGGATCGAGCCGATGTCCGGGGGCGGCGAGCGCGGCTTCAATACAATGGTTTACACTTCGCCCGAGGTCGACCGGATCGGACGGGTGGCTTTCGACCTTGCCCGCAAGCGTCGTGGACGACTCCATTCGGTCGACAAGGCTAACGTCTTGGAGGCGATGGAGGTGTGGCGGCGCACCGTAACACGCCTAGGCGAGGCTGATTACGCCGACGTCTCGCTGGAGCATATGTTTGTGGATAATTGCGCGATGCAGATGGTGCGCAACCCCGCGCAGTTCGACGTCATTGTTACGGGCAACATCTTTGGCGACATCCTGTCCGATTGTGCCGCGATGCTGACCGGTTCCATCGGCACCCTGCCATCGGCCTCGATCGGCCAAGCGGGTGCCAATGGCCGTCACAAGGGGCTGTACGAGCCCATCCACGGAACCGCTCCCGATATCGCTGGAGGGAATATTGCGAACCCGGTGGGTACCATATTGAGCCTGGCGATGCTTTTCGACCTCAGCCTAGGCCTGACTGAAGAAGCGAGAATGATCGAGCGCGCCGTTGAGGCAGCGCTTGCCGACGGCGTTCGCACGGCGGATTTGCGCGGCCCTCGCGCGCCCGCCTCCACCAGCGCGATGGGTGAAGCGATCGTTGCGCGCCTCGACGACGCCGTCACTTACGGTTGAAGAATAAAGGGCGCGCGGGCGCCGGGGAGAGAGACATGGCAACTATTCTCGTGACAGGTGCGTCGGGCTGCATCGGCGCCTGGGTCGTCCGGCAACTCATTGAACAGGGGCATACCGCCATCGCGACCGACGTGTCGTCGGAAAAGCACCGGATCGATCTGCTCGTCACGCCGCTCGATCCGGGCGAGCGATTGATCACCGACTATCTGGACATTCGCGACGCCGATGCGATCGAAGTGGCGCTGCAGAAATACGCACCCGACGCTGTCATTCATCTCGCCGCGCTCCAGCTGCCTATCTGCCGCGACAATCCGATCGACTGCGCAGACATCAACGTGCGCGGCATGTTAAACTTCCTGGTGCTGAACCAGCGCTATCCCTTTAGATTCGTCTATACCTCGTCGACAGCCGTCTACGGCCCGTCGACCGGCCGCGCGATCGGACAAGACGAAAATCTGGTGCCACTGTCGCTTTACGGTATCTTCAAGCGCGCGAACGAGGAAATGGCGCGCGTATGGGCACAGGATTTTGGCGTGGCGAGTGTTGGCCTCCGCCCGTGGACGGTCTATGGCCCAGCGCGTGATCGCGGCCTGACCGCTGACGTGACCCACGCGCTCTACCATGCAGCGCGCGACGAGGATTACCACATCCGTTTCTCGGGCCTGCTGGGGCTAGAGCACGCCGATGAGGTGGCCGCCGCGCTAATCAAGACGGCATTAATTCATAAGGACGGCGCGCGCGTCTACACCTTGGGCGGGCCCGTCGCCGAAGTCGCCGATATTGCCGACATGATTGGCCACCTGACCGGGCGCCGGCATCGCATTACTGTCGATCCCAAGCCGCTGGGTTTCGATTGCGAGACGACCGATGTCGTCTTCCAGAACGATTACGGCCCCTTTCCTTACCGTTCGCTGGAGCAGGGTCTGCAGGAAACCCTGGAAGTCTGGCGCGCGGCGGGCATGATTTAAAGAGGAATACGTCAATGCGATGGTACAGGATAAGTCATAACGGGAGCGACGCATTCGGCTACGCCGATGGAAACTACATCCGGCTGACGGATGCATCTTCGTTCGACGCCGTCCTAGCAGGTGATTTCAAGGCGCTTGAGAAGGAAGTCTCGCCGGAAACTGCGCAGATTCTTGCACCGTTCACGCCCGGAAAGATCATTGCCGTCGGACTTAACTATGCTGATCATTGCCGCGAAGCCGGCTTCGAGACACCGAAATCGCCGGTGATCTTTGCGAAATATCTGAACACGGTTGCAGCCGCCGGACAAGGCCTGTCCTGGCCCAAGGGCACCACAAACAAGGTGGATTTCGAAGCCGAGCTGGGTGTCGTCGTAGGACGGCAGCTTAAGGGTGTAGACGAGGCGACGGCGCAGGCCGCAATCTTCGGTTATGTCGTCGTCAACGACATCTCGGCGCGCGATATCCAGAGCGACGACGGCCAGTGGGTGCGAGGCAAGTCGCTCGACGGCTTCTGCCCTTTCGGACCGGCGCTCGTTACGAGCGACGAAGTCCCCGACCCGCAAAATCTGGGCATCAAATGCCTGGTCAATGGTAAGACCTATCAGGATTCCAATACGGATCAGATGATCTTTTCGTGCGCCTATCTCGTCTCGTTCCTGTCGCGGACGATGACGCTGGAGCCCGGCGACCTGATCCTGACGGGAACACCGCACGGCGTCGGCAACTTCTACGATCCGCCCGTCTATCTCCAGCCGGGTGACGAAGTCTCCGTTATCATCGAGGGGCTCGGCACGCTGACCAATCCCGTTGTCGGCCCGGTCTAGGACCTCCTCGAAAAGGAACAAACATATGAAATTGCTAGACAAATCGGCATTCGTGACGGGCGCCGGGTCGGGCTTTGGCCGCGCTATTGCCAAGCGCTTCGCCGCCGAAGGCGCGACGGTAATCGTCAGCGACGTCAACGAGGAGTCCGGGCACGAAACTACCGAGATGATCAAAGGAGCGGGCGGAACCGCCTGTTTCGTTCGGTGTGACGTGGGCGATCCCGAAGCGGTGGCGTCAGCGTTCGCCAAGGCTGTCGAATTCGCTGGCGGCCTCGACATTCTCATCAACAATGCTGGGCTTGCCCAGTTTCGCACGCCGATCGAGGAAACCGATTTGTCGATTTTCGATCGCGTGTTTGCCGTTAACGTGAAAAGCATTTTGGCGGGCGCAATGGCGGCCCTGCCCTATTTCGAGAAGCGCGGTGGCGGCGTCATCGTCAACACCATATCGACCGCCGCGCTCCGGCCGCGCCCGCAATTAGCTATCTACAATGCCAGTAAGGGCGCGGCGCTGATCCTGAGCAAGACCCTGGCGCTGGAGCTTGCCCCCAAGAAGGTACGCGTCAATGCAATCTGCCCGGGTGGCGGTGACACGCCGATGCTGATCAACTTCCTTGGTGGCGAATCCGAGCAAAGTCGGCAGGCGTTCCTGGCCACCGTGCCGATGGGTCGCTTCTGCGAACCCGATGACGTCGCTGCCGCGATGGTCTTCCTTGCATCCGACGACGCCTCGTTCATCACTGGGGTAGCACTCGAAGTGGACGGTGGTCGTTGCGTCTGATTGCCGCCCCCAGCTTACGCGGCAGGCGATGATCACGGCCACCAGCACGGGACCCCTGGACGGCGTACGCGTACTCGATCTCGCGACATTCATCGCCGCGCCGTTCGCCGCCACCACGCTTGCCGAATTCGGCGCCGACGTGATCAAGGTCGAGCTGCCCGGCGTCGGCGATCCTGCGCGACGGTTCGGCACGATGACGGAATGCGGCG
>JBKJTQ010000204.1:0-16184 GCA_046589895.1 Sphingomicrobium sp. | reverse complement strand
GGTCGACATCGCGATCGACCAGGGCGGCTGCTTCGAGACGAGCCATGCGACGACCCACGCCGACCCGGTCTACACGATCGACGGGGTGATCCATTATTGCGTGGCGAACATGCCCGGCGCGGTGGCCCGGACCAGTGCCTTCGCGCTCAACAATGCGACGCTGCCGTTCGCGCTCAAGCTTGCCAATCTTGGGGCGGAGAAGGCGATGGCGGAAGATCCGCACCTCGCCAACGGGCTCAACGTCTCGGGTGGCAAGATCCGCCACCAGGCGGTTGCCGAAGCGCTCGACCTCGAGTTCGTCCCGGTTTGAGCTATTATCGCGGGCTGAGCGCGAGCACGGCATTCTCCACCAAAGGTCGCCAGCTCGCGTCGGCGGGGGCGTTGGCGAGGATCGTCCGCCACCGGGTGATCGCTTGCGCGGGTTGGCCCGAACGCGCCTCGGCTAGCCCTACGAAGAAGGGAGGCGCTGGGTGGCCGGGGGCGAGATCGGCGGCACGCGCGAAGGCGAAGCGCGCCGCCGGGGTCAGCGTCCGGGCATGGTCAGCGAGCGCATTGCCGAGCCCGACCCACATCGCATAATCGGCCGGCCGCGCCCGGATCGCGCTGGTCATCACCCCGACGGCATCCTCGGTCTCACCGCGCGAGGCGTAGCTTTCGCTGATCGTGATCCAGGTGTCGGCGGCGGTGAATTGGCCCATCAGCGCCTTGCGCGCATTGGTCAGCGCAACCGGCGGGCGGCGAGTCGCGGCGAGGTCGGGGCTGCCGTCGAGTGAAGGGCTCCCTTGCAACGCATAGCCCGCCGCGCCGATCATCAACGCCGCCGCGGCGAAAGTGAAGATCGCCCCGCGAAGCTTGAGCAGCCACAATAATCCAAGCGTCGCCGCAACGATCAGCGCGAGGATCAGCCAGCCCGTCATGGCCGCCTCCGGAAGCGCCCGCGAAGCAGCCACGCCCCCGCGATCAACAAGGCGACCGGCGCGGCCCATAACGGCCAGCTCAACGGCTCGACCGGGGGGCGATAGCTAACCCACGCGCCGTAGCGCTCGACCAGCCAGCCACGCACCGCTTCGGGGCGTTCGCCGCGCGCGATCCGCTCGCGCACCAAAGCGCGCATGTCCCCCGCCAGCTCGGCGTCCGAATCAGCGATCGACTGGCCCTGACAGACCAGGCAGCGAATTTCCTGCATCAACGCGGTCGCGGCGGCTTCCTGGCGCGGGTCGGGCAATTGTTGGTTGGCCCAGCGCGACGGAGGCAGATCGCTGTCCGCGCGGAGCGGGGCGGCAAGCAGCAGAAAGAGGAACAGCGAGCGCTTCACTTCGCCTCCTCGATCGCTGCCAATATGCCGGGGACGTCGCCCGGCATGATCGGGCCGATGTGCTGCGCGCGAATCACGCCCTGCCCGTCGATAACGAAACTTTCGGGGACCCCCGACGAGCCGAGTGCGATCTGAACCTGGCTGCGGTCGTCGCTGCCGATGCGCGCGAACGGGTCACCGTAACGCGCGAGGAAGGCGGCGACATCCTCGGGCTTGTCGCGGATCGCGATCGCGTCGATCTTTACCCCGCGCCGCGCCAGGTCGAGCAATACCGGCGCCTCGGCGACGCACGGCACGCACCAGCTGGCGAAAATGTTGACCAGCCGCGGCGAACCCTTGGCGAGGTCGGCCGAGGTCAGCCCGGGTTTGCCTGCCACAGCCGGCGGGAGTGCGAAGGCGGGCAGCTGCTGGCCCTCGAGCTTCGAGGGGACGCGGTCGTCCCTCGGCACCGCGAGGCGCCACGCTACCGCGCCGACGAGCAACGCGAAAACGATCAGCGGAAGGAAGCGCGCGCGGCTCACAACTCGGCCTCGATCAGGCGGCGGCGGGTGCGCAGCCCGCGCCACCAACGCCCGGTCAATGCGAGGAGCCCGCCGAGCGCGATCAGCACACCGCCAAACCAGATCAATGTCACGAACGGCTTCCACCAAAGGCGGAGCTGCCAGCGCCCGGTCGCTTCATCCTCGGTGCCGAGCACGGCGTAAAGCTGGCCATTCCAGTCGGTCTCGATCGCGGCTTCGCTGGTGGTCGTCGCGGGCTCGGTGAAGAAGCGGCTTTGCGGCTTGAGGATCGATACCCCTCCCCCGCGCGAGGCGCGAAGCTCGGCCTCGAGCGCGGTCCAGTTGGGGCCCGCGACGGGCATGGTCGAGCGCATTTCGACCAGCCACGGGCCGACTGTAATGCGGTCGCCGGGAAGCGCGGTGGTCAGTCGCTCGCGGGTAAAGGCACTGTCCGACGCCATCCCGATCAGCGCCACCGCCACCCCGAGATGCGCGATGGCCATCCCCCACGTCGCGAGCGGGGTGCGAGCCAGCGAGCGGCCGAGCAAGGGCGCGAGGCTGGCCGGCACCAGTCCCGCGCCAAGCGCAAGACCAAGGCGGGCAAGCAGGCTGATATCCGGGGCGAGCATGATCGTCGCGACCAGCGTCCCAAGCGCGAAGACGACCCCTGGCGCGAGCCGCGGCAGTATCGCGCTGCGATCGCGGCGCCAGCGCAATGAAGGTCCAATCATCATCAGCGCGGCAAGGATCAGCGCGAGTGGCCCGGCGGTGGCGTTGAAATAGGGCGGGCCGACAGACAATTTATCCCCCGTCGCGGCTTCGGCGATGAGCGGATAAAGCGTTCCGACGAGCACGATGCCGAGGATCACCGAGAGGAACAGATTGTTCGCCACCAGCGCGCCTTCGCGGCTGACGGGGTCGAACGGCGCGCCTTCCCTGACGTGTGCGACGCGCAGCGCGAACAGCGTCAGCGCTGCGCCAATATAAAGCGTGAGCAGGACGAGGATGAAGCTGCCGCGCGTCGGATCGACCGCGAAAGCATGGACCGATGTCAATATCCCAGAGCGGACGAGGAAGGTTCCGACCATCGACATCGAGAAAGCGACCAATGCGAGCATCATCGTCCAGCTCCGAAGCCCGCCGCGCGCGGCGAGGACGTTCAGGCTGTGGAGCAGAGCGGTCGCGGCGAGCCATGGCATGAGTGAGGCATTTTCGACCGGATCCCAGAACCACCAGCCGCCCCAGCCAAGCTCATAATAAGCCCAATAGGAGCCCGCGGTGACGCCGAGCGTGAGCAGTACCCAGGCGCCAAGCACCCACGGCCGCATCGCGCGCGCCAGCGCGGGACCGACTTCGCGCGTGACGAGCGCGCCGACCGCGAGGCTGAACGCCACCGACAGCCCGACATAGCCGATGTAAAGCGTCGGCGGGTGGAAGGCGAGCCCGGGGTCCTGGAGCAAGGGGTTGAGCCCCCGCCCCTCGAGCGGCGCCGGGTTGAGGCGCTCGAACGGGTTCGACGCGAAAAGCAAGAAGGCGAAGAAGCCGAGGGCGAGCGCGGCCTGCGCGGCGAGGCTCGCGCTCAGGCTGCGCTCGTCAAGCTTTCGCTCGAACAGCGCCACCACTGCGCCAGCGAGCGCGAGCACGGTGACCCACAACAGCATCGATCCTTCGTGATTGCCCCACGTTCCGGCGAATTTGTACAGCCACGGCTTGTCGGCATGGCTATTCTCGGCGACCAGCAGCACGCTCAGATCGGTGCGCAGGAAGAGCATGATCAGCGCTGCGAATGCGGCGAGCGTGAGCAAGCCCTGCGCCACCGCAACCCCGCGGATCGTGGCGATCTTCCTGCCCTGCGCCCCGCCGGCCCCGAGCGCCAATGCGAGTTGCAGCGCGGCGAGCGCCGCGGCGAGCCACAGCGCGGCGAGGCCGGCTTCGGCGATCATCGCGGCGGCGCCACACCCGCCATTTGCGGCGGCATATAGCGTTCGTCATGCTTGGCGAGAATAGAATCGGCGACGAACAGCCGCCCTTCCATCCGCCCCTCGGCGACCACCCCGCTGCCCTCGCGGAACAGGTCGGGGGTGATCCCGCGATACCTCACCGGCGTCGTCGCCTCGAGATCGCTGACCGTGAAGTAGATTGTCACGCCGTCGGGCTCGCGTTTGAGCGAGCCTTGCTCGACCATCCCGCCCAGCCGGATCGGCTTGCCTCCCGCCGCCTTGCCCGCGGCGATGTCGGTCGGAGTGACGAAATAGGCCGCCCGGTCGCTCAACCCCCACATCGCCAGCAGCATTGCGCCGAGCAGCGCGAGCAAGGCGAGGCAGACGAGGATCAGGCGTTGATGCTTGGGGCGGACGATCATCGGCGGCGAAGCGTCTCGGCCCCGGCCTCGGCGCGGCGCATCGCGCGCCAGCTGGCGACCAGCAGCGCGATCGTGGCAAGCGCGGTAATCGCATATGCAGCGAGGACAAAGTTCCACTGGGTCATCCGGCCGCGCTCCGCCGCAGCCGGGCCTCGATCTTGGTGCGGGCAAGTTCGGCGCGCATCCGCATCAACGCCACCGCGGCGAACAAAGCGGTAAAGCCGATCATCGTCAGCGGCAGCGGCCACAGCAGTTCGGGCGCGATCGACGATCCGCCGCCGAGTGAAATCGACTGGCCCTGATGGAGCGTGCGCCACCACAGCACCGAATAATGGATGATCGGCAGATTGACCGCGCCGACCAGCCCGAACAAGGCCGCCATCCGCCCCTCGCCGCCACGCTCGCGCTCGGCCGCGGCGAGCGCAATGTAGCCGAGGTAGAGGAAGAAGAGGATCAGCATCGAGGTCAGCCGCCCGTCCCATTCCCACCACGTCCCCCACGTCGGGCGGCCCCAGATCGAGCCGGTGGCGAGGCACAGAGCAGCAAAAGTCGCGCCGGGAACCGCGACGCCGCGACCGGCGACCGCGGCGAGCGGGTGGCGCCATACGATCTGACTGATCGAGGCCGCGGCGATCGCCCCCCACCCCGCCATACCGAGCCACGCGGCGGGGACGTGGACGTAAAGGATGCGGACGGTTTCGCCCTGAAGATAGTCGGGAGGGGTGATGAGCAAGCCGCCCGCCACCCCGGCGATGATCATCACCAGGCCAATCGCGAGCAGCCATGCCAAGGCGGGGCGCGCGAATTTTAAGAAGCGGGCGGGATTGGCGAAGGCGTGCATGATTGGAGGCCGTTTAGCGGGAAGCGTGCCATGGGGAAACAAGATCGTCCTGCCGGGCCACTCGACTTGCTTGGGACGGGCTTGACCCGGCATCCACCTTCCCATTGTGGCGCTGCGATGAAGGTGGACCCCGCTCAAGGCCAGGTTGACAATGATAATCCCCTAGCCGCGCCCGATCAGTTTTTGCGCCATCGCGTCGGCGACTGCGGCGGGGTTTATCCCGGTGACGGCGGATTCAGTCCAGATCTGCTCAAGCCGCCCGGGGATCGCCTCGATCCGCCGTCGCACGAGATCTTCATCCCCGTCGCCGACATATTCGGTCGAGACGTTTATTATTCCGCCAGCGTTGATGACATAGTCGGGGGCGTAGAGGATGCCACGCGCCGCGATGCGCTCGCCATCCTCGCGCGTTGCGAGCTGGTTGTTCGCACCGCCCGCGACGATCGGCGCATTCAAGGCAGCGATCGTTGACTCGGTGAGAATAGCGCCGAGCGCGCACGGGCTGATGATGTCGACGTTGAGCGCGAGGATCGCATTGGTCGCGACAACTTCGCCGCCGGTCTCGTCGGCAAGCTGTCGGGCGCGGCCGGTATCGACGTCGGCAATCGACAGGCGCGCGCCTTCGGCGGCGGCGAGCCGCGCGACTCCGCCGGCGACGCTGCCGGCGCCCTGGAGCGCGATGTGCAGCCGCGACAGGCTGTCCTTGCCGAGCGCGCGCTTGACCGCGGCCTTGATGCCAAGAAACACGCCGAGCGAAGTATGCGGACCCGGATCGCCGCCAACTTTGCCGCCCGCGACGGGAAGCCCAGCGACAAATTTGGTCTGCGCGCGAATCGCGATCATGTCCGCGACCGACATTCCGACATCTTCGGCGGTCACATAACTGCCCCCGAGCCGATCGATCGCGCGGCCGAAGGCGGCGAGCAGTTCGGCTGATTTGACGCGATCGGCGGCGGCGAGCACGACCGCTTTGCCCCCGCCAAGCGGCAGACCCGCCATCGCATTCTTGTAGCTCATCCCGCGCGACAGCCTGAGCGCATCGGTCAACGCATCGGCGTCATCGGCATAATGCCACATCCGCGTGCCACCGGCTGCGGGGCCAAGATGGGTAGAGTGAAGCGCGATGATCGCGCGCAGTCCGCTCTTTTCATCAGTGAAGAAGTGGATCGCTTCGTGCGCGTCGAAGTCGGGGTAGCCCCAGGGGGTGTTCATGGGTGTGGGTTCGCCTGTGCGAGCGGAAGAAATGGGGCGATCGACGGGGCTTGAACCCGCGACCCTCGGTACCACAAACCGATGCTCTAACCAACTGAGCTACGATCGCCATGACGCGCCCGACTTAGGCGCGGTGGCTACTTAAAAGGGCTGGCCGCGACTTGCAAGCAAGCGCCGCTGTTCGCCGCCTGATCGATCCCGCGACCCGATCCCTTTGCGTCAGATCAGCTATAGTATTCGAAATCTGGCTGGCAAAAAGCTTGCGCAAGGCTGGGCTCCGACGCACAATGTGGCGATGAACTCTGCTCCTCCCAACCCAACGCGCGGCACCGACAGCATATCGCTCGGCGATCGATTAATCACCGTAGGCATGTCGCCGCGACAAGCGAAACTATTCGAAGATATGCCAAGTCGCCGCATTAGCGTCGAACCGCGCCGTCCATTCCGCGAACCGGGGGTCGCGCGCGACGAAGTGATGTTCGTTCGATCGGGCATCTTGAGCAAATATAAAGCCGATGGTGCCGGGCGCCGACAGATCATCGCGCTGCGCTTTCCGGGTGACGGGATCCTGCCGCGCGCAGGCGTCGCCGATTACGGCATTCAGGCGATTGTGCGAAGCGAAGTGATGATCGGCAGCGCCGAGGATTTCGATCTGATCGTCAAGGCCAATCCCGAACTCCAACGCTTCTTCTGGGCACTGATTCAACGCCATGCTTCGATCGGCTACGAATGGCTGGTCAATTGCGGGCGCCGCGACTCGACCGCGCGCGTCGCGCATCTGTTATGTGAGACCGCTGAGCGCAGCGGGATCGACGCGACGCGCGACGGGATGCTCAACCCCTTCACCCAGCAACAAATTGCCGACATCACCGGACAGACTTCGGTCAACGTCAATCGGGTATTCGCCGACCTTGAACGCCAGGGACTGATCCGCCGCGAGGGGCGGCAGATCACCTTCACCGACTGGCGCGAAATGCAGCGCGTGGCGAGTTTCCAGCCGGGTTATTTGCAATAAGCTGAGCTTTGCTGTGCGCGGATGCCAGCGTTGGACAGTCCCCCGGACTGCCTGAGCTCTGGCATGGTGGGCGCGGCAGGGATTGAACCTGCGACCCCACCCGTGTGAAGGGTGTGCTCTACCACTGAGCTACGCGCCCATGCCCGCAACGAAGCGCCCTTAAGCGAGGGTGCGGTTTGAGTCTAGACGATCATCGGCAGGCAGAGCCTTATTGAACCGCGTCCTTGAGCACTTTGCCGGGGCGGAATTTGGGCTGGCTGCTGGCCTTGATCTGCATCGGTTCGCCGGTGCGCGGATTGCGTCCGGTCGAAGCTTTGCGCCGAGTCACCGAGAAATTGCCGAACCCAACCAGGCGAACCTCGTCGCCGCGCTTGAGCGTCGCTGTGACGACTTCGAGCATCGTTTCGACCGCGCGAGCGGCATCATTGCGCGACAGGCCGGCGCGATCAGCGACATGGCCAATGAGTTCCTGTTTGTTCATGCACCCAACACTCCCGGAGCTGCACCGCGTGACTCGCGGTTCATTGCACCGTGCCGTTTAAGACAAGATTGAGCGTCGAAGTCAAAGCCTTCAGTGACGAACCGGCACCGTGTCGCTTCCAGTTGGCGAATGGACCACGGGTTCGGTCGCCTGCTCGTCGGCATCGGTCCATTCAATCGGGGTCAAGGGCCGGCTCAGTGCGCGCGCGAGTACCTCGTCGACATGCGACACCGGAACGATTTCGAGCGCATCCTTCACCGATGCCGGAATTTCCGCGAGATCCTTTTCATTTTCGGCCGGGATGAACACGGTTTTGATCCCCCCGCGCAGAGCGGCGAGCAATTTTTCCTTCAAGCCCCCGATCGGAAGCACGCGCCCGCGCAAGGTCACCTCGCCGGTCATCGCGACATCGCGCCGCACCGGAGTCGCGGTGAGCGTAGAGATCATTGCGGTGACCATCCCAATCCCCGCCGACGGCCCGTCCTTTGGCACCGCGCCTTCGGGAAGATGGACATGAATGTCCTTGCGGCTGAAGATTGACGGCTTGACCCCATAGCTGGGTGAGCGCGCCTTGACGAAGCTCATCGCGGTGGCGATCGACTCGGTCATCACCTCGCCCAATTTGCCGGTCGTCTTGATCGCGCCCTTGCCCGGGACGGTGACCGCCTCAATGGTCAGCAATTCGCCCCCGACCTCGGTCCAGGCGAGACCAGTAACCGCGCCGATCTGATCCTCTTCTTCGCCAACCCCGTAGCGGTAGCGCTTGACCCCGAGGAAGTCGTTGATGTTGGCATCGTTGAGTTCGACGCGTTCGACCTTGCCCTCAAGAATCTGGCGGAGCGATTTGCGCGCTACCTTGGCGAGTTCGCGCTCGAGTGTGCGGACCCCGGCTTCGCGTGTAAAATGGCGGATCATCGAGCGCAGCCCGTCGTCAGCGAAGCTCATTTCCTCATCCTTGAGGCCATGCGCTTCCATCTGCTTGGGGATCAGGTGACGGCGCGCGATCTCGACCTTTTCATCCTCAGTATAACCTTCGAGCCGAATGATCTCCATCCGGTCGAGCAACGCCTGGGGCATGTCGAGCGAGTTGGCGGTGGTGACGAACATCACGTCGGACAAATCGTAATCGAGCTCAAGATAATGGTCCTGAAACTTCGAATTTTGTTCGGGATCGAGCACTTCCAGCAGCGCCGAGGCGGGATCGCCGCGGAAATCCTGACCAAGCTTGTCGATCTCGTCGAGCAGGAACAGCGGGTTTGACGTACCGGCCTTCTTGAGATTGGAAATGATCTTGCCCGGCAAGCTGCCGATATACGTGCGGCGGTGGCCGCGGATCTCGGCCTCGTCGCGCACCCCGCCGAGCGACTGGCGCGCGAACTCGCGCCCCGTCGCCTTAGCGATCGAGCGGCCGAGCGAGGTCTTGCCCACGCCGGGCGGCCCGACGAGGCACAGGATCGGGCCCTTCAAGCGGTTGGTGCGCGCCTGGACCGCGAGATATTCGACGATCCGGTCCTTGACCTTCTCAAGCCCATAATGGTCCTCGTCGAGCACTGCCTGCGCCTCGGCAATGTCCCGCCGGACGCGGCTTTTCTTGCCCCACGGCAGCCCGAGCAGGACGTCGAGATAATTGCGGGCGACGGTCGCTTCGGCCGACATTGGCGCCATCGCCTTGAGCTTTTTCAGCTCGCCGGTGGCGCGGGTACGGGCCTCCTTCGACAGCCGCGTTTTGCGAATCTTCTGCGCCAGTTCGGCCAGCTCGTCACCGCCCTCCTCGCCTTCATTGCCAAGCTCGCGCTGGATCGCCTTCAACTGCTCGTTGAGATAATATTCGCGCTGAGTCTTTTCCATCTGGCGCTTGACCCGGCTGCGGATCTTTTTCTCGACCTGGAGCACGCCAAGCTCGCCCTCCATGAAGGCGAACACCATTTCGAGGCGCCGCCCCGGCTGAAGCTCGCTCAGCAGCGCCTGCTTGTCCGCGACCTTGACCGACAGGTTCGACGCGACCGCGTCAGCGAGGATCGATGGATCCTCGATTTCGGTCAGCTGCATCGAGGTTTCGGCGGGCAAGCGCTTGTTGAACTTGGCGTAATTTTCGAATTGCTCGATCACCGAGCGCATCAGCGCGGTGGTCTCGGTTGCGTCGCCCGCGACTTCGTCGACCAGTTCGACCTCGGCCGCCTGATGATCCTTGCCATCGATCATGTTGACGAGGCGCGCTCGCTGGACGCCCTCGACGAGCACGCGCACGGTTCCGTCGGGGAGTTTCAACAGCTGCATCGCGGTGGCAATCACGCCGAGGTCGTAGAGCGCATCGCGGTCGGGATCATCCTCGCTCGGATCGAGCTGGGCGACGAGGAACAGTTGCTTGTCGCTCGCCATCGCGACTTCGAGCGCGGCGACCGATTTCTCGCGTCCGACGAACAAAGGCACGATGCGATGCGGGAAGACGACGATGTCGCGGAGCGGAAGGACGGGCAAGGTACGAGTGGTCATGGCGATCATATGGGAGAGAGCGCTCGCTAACGCAACGGGCGGGTCGGGGCGTCAGTCGAACGCGATCGCCAGCGCAGGGAGCAAATTCTGGAGTATGTGGGTCGCGGTCACCACGCCGAGCGCGGCCCACAGGCTTCGCTCGCGCCACACCAAATAGAGCGTCGAGAAGATCAGGAACGGCCACCAGATGACCAGCCCCCACACCGCCGCCTGGAGCGAGTGGGCAATGCCCCACAGCAAGGCGCTGGCGAAGACCGCGAGGGTCGGAGTGAGGAAATGCGCGAGCAGACTGAGCGCGCCCGCCATGATCAATGTTTCAACCAGCGGCGCGAATAGGGTCAGCAGCAGAAAGGCGACCGGCCCGCGCATCGGGAAATCGGGTTTGGCGAGCGTCGGGACGATCATGCTCGCAAGCCATGACAGCAGCAGGCTGCCGATCAGCGTCAGCGCGAATCCGACGAGGATCGCGAGCCAGGCACGGCGCGGCTCGCGCAGCGGCAAGGCGCAACGGTCCGCCGTCGAACAAGCGAACCGCCGCGCTCACGCTGAATTAGGCCGCGTCGCCGCCCGAGGCCTGTTTGTCCTTCTTGGCGTAGACCCGCACCGGCTCCTTACGCCCGTCGACAACGTCCTTGTCGACATGGACCTCATCGACCCCGTCCATCGAGGGCAGGTCGAACATCGTGTCGAGCAGGATGCTTTCGATAATCGAGCGAAGTCCGCGCGCGCCGGTCTTGCGCTCAATCGCTCGTTTGGCGACCGAGTGGAGCGCGTCCTCGGAGAAGGCCAATTCGACATCCTCCATGTCGAACAATTTCTGATATTGCTTGACCAGCGCATTCTTCGGCTCGATCAAAATCTTGACCAGCGCCGGCTCGTCGAGGTCCTCGAGCGTGGCGATGACCGGCAAACGGCCGACGAATTCGGGGATAAGCCCGAATTTGAGCAGATCCTCAGGCTCGGTCGACTTCAATGTCTCGCCCTGGCGGCGGTCCTCGGGCGCGGCGACATGCGCGCCGAAGCCGATCGACTTGCCCTGGAGACGATCACCGATAATCTTGTCGAGCCCGGCGAACGCGCCGCCGCAGATGAACAGGATATTGGTCGTATCGACCTGGAGGAATTCCTGCTGCGGATGCTTTCGCCCGCCCTGCGGGGGAACGCTCGCGGTGGTGCCTTCCATCAGCTTGAGCAGCGCCTGCTGAACGCCTTCGCCCGACACGTCGCGGGTGATCGAGGGATTGTCCGACTTGCGGCTGATCTTGTCGATTTCGTCGATGTAGACGATCCCGCGCTGCGCTTTCTCGACGTTATAATCCGACGCCTGGAGCAATTTGAGGATGATATTCTCGACATCCTCGCCGACGTAGCCCGCCTCGGTCAGCGTGGTTGCGTCGGCCATGGTGAAGGGCACGTCGAGGATTCGCGCCAGGGTCTGCGCGAGCAATGTCTTGCCGCAGCCGGTGGGGCCGATGAGCAGGATGTTCGACTTGGCGAGTTCGACGTCGGTGCCGGTCTTGGCGCCGTGGTTGAGCCGCTTGTAATGGTTGTGGACCGCGACCGACAGCACGCGCTTGGCGCGCATCTGCCCAATCACATAATCGTCGAGTACCTTATATATTTCGCCCGGAGTCGGAACTCCGTCCCTCGTCTTCACCAGCGCGGATTTGGTTTCCTCGCGGATGATGTCGTTACACAGCTCGACACATTCATCGCAGATGAACACGGTCGGCCCGGCAATGAGCTTTCTCACCTCATGCTGCGATTTGCCGCAGAAGCTGCAGTAGAGCGTGCTCTTGCTGTCGCCGCCGCCCGATAGCTTGGTCATATAGTCCCTTGTCTCATCTCGTCCGCGCCGCCGAAGGGTCATGCTAGACCCGTTTGTGTCACAATCAACCTATGCGATGCGTTAACATGCGCCGCAGTGTCGAATTTTCTTTCCCGGATATGGAGCGCGGGCCGATATGCCGCAAGGGCGCGGCGCTATTCGTCCTGAACGCGCGGGGCCATCACCAATTGCTGAACCACCGTCCGCGACGGCCCTAGCACCGGAGTTCCTAGGAGAATAAGGCGGCGAGGATCAGGGCGCGAAGTTCGGGCTCGTCGACCATCTCGGCGGCCTCGGCGCGGCTCGCCCAGCGGCGCTGGCGCTCGCCTTGTTCTTTCCATTTGGCCAATTCCTTGCGTACCTTGAGCGCGAACACCTCGACCTCGGCGATCTCGAACGTCCTGGCGTCGATCCATTTGCGATAGGGATATTGGCCGAGCGCTTTTTTCGCGACCGTGCCGCGGACCCCCGCTTCCTCCTCGGCCTCAAGCGCGGCGGCACGGCGCGCGGAAACTCCGAACATCGGATTGCCCTTGGGCAGCACCCAGCGCCCGGTATCGCGCGAGGTCACGAGCAGAATCGCCACCTCCTTCTTCGCCTTGCCGTCGATGCGATAGGGCAAGGCAGCGATCTGGCGAATGATGAATCCTTCCACTGGCCCAACGAAAAAGCCCCGCTGCGGCAATGCAACGGGGCTAAAGCGCGCTTGGCTGGCAGGCAAGCGATTATGACGGAAATGTTACGAAGGTGTGACATCCGCGGCGCCGGTCGAATCGCCCTCGCCCGCGTCGGGGCGGCGATCGAATACTTCGTCGATGATCCCGAAGGTCTTGGCTTCGTCGGCCTCGAGGAATTTGTCGCGGTCCATCGCTTTTTCGATCTGCTCGACGGTCTGGCCGGTATATTTGGCGTAAAGTTCGTTGAGGCGGCTGCGCATACGAAGGATTTCGCGTGCCTGAATTTCGATATCCGCCGCCATGCCCTGCGCCCCGCCCGACGGCTGGTGGACCATGATCCGGCTGTTGGTCAGCGCGATGCGCATCCCCGGTTCGCCCGCGGCGAGCAGGAAGCTGCCCATCGACGCGGCCTGACCGCTGCACACGGTGCCGATCTTGGGGCGGATATATTGCATCGTGTCGTGGATCGCGAGGCCCGCCGTCACCACCCCGCCAGGCGAATTGATGTACATGAAGATGTCCTTCTTCGGGTTCTCGGACTCCAGGAACAGCAATTGGGCGGTGATCAGGCTCGCCATATGATCTTCGATCGCGCCGGTGATGAAGATGATCCGTTCACGCAGCAAGCGGGAGAAGATGTCGAAGCTGCGTTCGCCGCGATTCGATTGCTCGATGACGATGGGGACGAGCTGGGCGACGATGTCCTGATGATCCATGGGGAATATTTTTCCTGTGGCGTTGGTGTTGGCTCTTACATCGGAGCAAAGCCGGGCCGGTTCAAGCGGAGGTGAAAAAAGGGCGGCAAGGTCCCCCTCGCCGCCCCTCCCTCTTCGCTCGTCCGCCAGCCTACATCTTGTACGACAGGCGGACGTAACCGAACTGCCCGGGAACGTCGTAGGTCGATGGGTCATAGTTCGGACCCGTGCAGCTGAAGCACGCCGGCGGGTCCTGATTGAAGATGTTGTTGACCCCCAAGGTCAGCTGCAGACGCCGGTCCATGAACGAATGGCCGAGCTGAGCGTCACCGTAAAAGATGCTCTTGAGCCGCTTCCCGTCGGCTTCCTTGACCGCATCGATGTAGCGGCCGGTGAACGAGGCGGTCAGCGCGCCGAGCGTCCAGTCGAGCGTCCCGTTACCCTTGAACCGCGGGTAAGACTGATCCGGGAACCCACGGGTCGTGCCCAGATAATCGGTGGTAGCAAAGCCCACCGCCGCCGGGAACGTCTCGGTGTATTTCTTGAGGAAATTGCCGTTGAGCGTCACGCCGAAGGCACCCGCCGACGCCGTCCGGGTGCGAACGTTGGCGATAACGTCGATCCCGCGAGTGCGGATGCCGCCAATGTTCTGCAACTGCGCATTGATTCGCGAGATCAGGCCATTCGGCGTGCGCGTGATCGCGGCACAACTGAGCGGATCACCGCTGAAAGCGCAGCGGGTGAGCGTTAGCTGCGCATCCACCGGTGCGATCGCATTGGCGACCCGGATATCATAATAGTTGAGCTCGAGGTTCAACTGGCTGAGGAATCCGCCCCGCGCCCAGCCCGGCGAATAGACACCGCCGAAGAGCAAGGTTTTCGATGTCTCCGGCTTCAGGTTAAGGTTGCCGCCAGTCAGGACGCCAAGCTGTCCGCCATTGGCTTCCTGATAGCTGCCGTTGGCCGGAACGCCATTCGCGGTACAATTGGTGCGAACGGTGGCATTGGTTTGATAGGGCGAACCGAGCACATTGGTGCACGGATCGTCGATCGGCGCATCGGCCCGCGATGCCGCACCGAACAACTCGCCGATCGCCGGGGCCCGGAACCCCGTCGCATAGGACCCGCGAAAGAGCAGGTCATGGACCGGTTTCCACGTTCCACTTACGGTGTAGGTCGTCGTGCTGCCGCTCCTCGAAAACTTCGAGTGGCGCACCGCCCCGTCGAACTCGAGCGAGTAGAAGAACGGCTTTTCCTTAAGCAAGGGGACGCGCAACTCGCCGTAGAATTCGTTGGAGCGATAGCTGCCTCTGGCGGGAAGCGAGGGGATGTCGGAGCTCAATCCGGCCGCCGTGATCGGATCGGGGTCGAAACTGCCCTTTTGGAAGCGATGTTCATAGCCGATCGCGAACCCAACCGGGCCGGCGGGCAGGTCGAACAAGTCGCCGCTCAAGTTGGCGGTATAGTCGTTCAGTTCCTGCGAACTGCGGTTGCGCTCGGTATAGGTGATGTAGGCCAACTGGTCGGCCGTGATCGATCCTGCGCCACCGAAGATGTTCACTGGAACGCAGGGCGCTGTGCAACCGGCAAGCGGACCAAGTCCACGCTTGAGATTGGCCGCGTTGACGTTCCCCGTGAACGACTGGCGGGCCTTGTTGAAGCCGAACACCGCGTTGACGTCCCAGAACCATTTATGCGCTCCGACGGTGAACGACCCGTCGAGGCCAGCAGTAATCGACTTCGTATTGACCATCTGCGTGTAGGTGCGCTGTCCCGCTTCGACCAGGCGGCGGCGAACGGTCGAATAATTCGCGGGCGGATCACCGGGATTGCCCGCCGACAACGTGCCAAAGGGATTGTACGGATTGCTGGCGTCGATGGTGATCGTATCAAGCAGATTGCCGTTGCCGGCATCGGGACCGATGAAGAGCGGGAGAAAAGCCGCCTGATTCTGTGACTTGCGGTGTGAATACAGGGCATTGACGTGAAAATTGATAGACGACGTCAGTTCCTGCTTGACGTTGACGAAGCCGCCGTAACGCTCCGACGGGGTCAGGAAATAGTTAAACGGCGCAAAGTTGAAGCGAGCCGCAGACGTGAAGGCGGTGAAGTCGCCGCCAACGAGCGTCGGATCATAAACCGGGGTACGCCCGATCACCGGCGCGCGCAGGGTCAGCTTCTGGCCATTAACGTCATAACGGCCGAGCAACGGCGCGCTGCTGCATCCACCGATCGGATCGGTGCAGCTTGTCTGACCCGGATTCGGGAATTGCGAGATAGCCCGGTCGCGCGTTCGCACGGCGTCCTGCTTGACGTAATCGGCACCGAACACGATGCTCGTCGTCGACCGCTTGATGCCATAGCTGACGTTGTAATCCTGGGTGTGGCCGTCACCTTGCCGGAACGTTCCGAACTGGGCCGAAGCCTGAAGGCCCTTCTGGCTCGACTTGGTGATGATGTTGACCACGCCGGCCAGCGCATCCGACCCGTAGAGCGGGGACTGACCCGATTGCAGGACTTCAATCCGCTCAATCATGTTAGAGGGAATGGTGTTGAGGTCGACGGTCGAGGGAATGCCGCTCGCGCTCGCACCGTTGACGAAGCGCAGGCCGTCGACCAGCACCAGTGTCCGCTTGCCGCCTAGATAACGCAGGTCGATTGTCGACGATCCGGCACCAACACCGCCCCCGTCGGGCGGGTTGCCGATGTTGCCGCTGTTGTTGACCTTGGTATTGAGACCGCCCGCCGCGCTGGGCAAACGTTGC
>JBKJTQ010000190.1:0-14094 GCA_046589895.1 Sphingomicrobium sp. | reverse complement strand
CCCATAATGTCGAGGTCGATGTTGCCAGCGCTGCGTTCACCGCGCTCGCCGGCCAGTGCGCGACCGCGGTCTCGGCGCCCGGCAGCATCCGGGTCACGCTCGCCCCCTTGGGATATGCCATTTGTGCCGCTGATGACCGCTAATCCGTGCCGCCCGCTGGCGGTCGCCGCTGAGGCTGCCACTTTGTGGTGGAAGGGCGCGGTCATCTATCAGATTTATCCGCGCAGTTTCGCCGATTCGAATGGTGACGGAATCGGCGATCTGAATGGCGCGACTAGTCGCCTGGACTATGTTGCCGCGCTTGGCTGCGACGCAATCTGGGTGTCACCCTTCTTCACCTCGCCGATGAAGGACTTCGGCTATGATGTCGCCGATTATTGCGACGTCGACCCGATTTTTGGGACACTCGCCGACTTTAATGCGCTGATCGCCCGAGCGCACGCGCTCGGACTGAAGGTGATGATCGACCAAGTCTATTCGCACACTTCGGACAAGCATCGCTGGTTCGCCGAGAGCCGCGCCTCGCGCGAGAATGACAAGGCCGACTGGTACGTGTGGGCCGATCCCCGCCCTGATGGATCCCCGCCGAGTAATTGGCAGTCGGTGTTCGGCGGCCCGTCCTGGACGTGGGATGCGCGGCGCGAGCAATATTATCTCCACAATTTCCTTGCCGAACAGCCCGATCTCAATGTTCGCCATCCGGCGGTTCAGGACACTCTGCTTGGGGTTGCCAAATTCTGGCTCGATCGCGGAGTCGACGGGTTCCGCCTCGATGCCCTCAACTTCGCGATGCACGATCCCGCGCTGACCGATAATCCCCCGGTCGTTCGCCCGGCGAAGCGCACCCGCCCGTTCGATTATCAGCACCATCTCCACAACCAGAGCCACGGCGACATTCCGGCATTCGTCGAACGCGTCCGTGCGCTGATGGAACGCTACGACGCACGCTTCGCGCTGGCCGAGGTCGGCGGCGAGCAGGCCGGACGTGAGATGAAGCTCTACACTGACGGCGACGCGCGCCTCCACAGTGCCTATGGATTCGATTATCTCTATGCTGAGGCGCTGACCCCCAAGGTGGTACGCGAGGCGATCGGCAATTGGCCGGGTAGCGCTAGCGAGGGTTGGCCGAGTTGGGCCTTTTCCAACCACGATGCACCGCGTTTTGCCTCGCGCTGGTGCGACCAGCCCAATCGCCAAGGATTCGTGCGGGTCGCGCTGATGCTGCTGATGAGCCTGCGCGGCACCATCATCCTCTATCAGGGCGAGGAACTCGGGCTACCGCAAGCGCATGTCCCGTTCGAAAATCTTCGTGATCCTGAAGCGCTCGCCAATTGGCCGCAGACGCTGGGCCGCGACGGCGCACGCACCCCGCTGCCGTGGACGGACGATTCCGACGGTGGGTTCGGCAGCCACCAGCCGTGGCTCCCGATCGATCCCGCCCACCTCGCTTACAATGTCGCGGCGCAGAACGCCGACGAGGGGTCGATACTCAACTGGACGCGGCAAATGATCGCCCTTCGCCGTATTTCGCCCGCGCTGCAAACCGGGGATCTGTGCTTGCTCGACGAGACCTCCGACCAATTGGTCGCGTTCGAACGCGAACAGCATGGCGAGCGATTGCTGTGCGTGTTCAACCTGTCCGATCGCGCCGCCGCCTTTTCTCCGGTCGGCGGCGAGTTGCTTGCTCAATGCGGCGGGGCCGATCCGGCTATCGCCTCGCTTCCCCCTGCTTCGGGATATATCGTCAAATGCTGACCCGATGGTTCCTTGCCTTGTCGCTGCTCCTGCTCGCGCGCCCCGCGCTGGCGCAGGATCAAGTTCGTGTCGCGTCTCCGGGCAAAGTGCTGGCCGCGACGATCAGCCTCAATGGCGAAGGGCGCGTCCACTATCGGATCGATCGTAATGGCCAGCCGGTGATCGGCGATTCGCAGCTCGGTTTCCTGTTCACCGACCAGCCGCAGATGCTGCGCAACTTCGCGGTCGTCGCGCAGCGCACGCGCGACCATGACGGAACGTGGGAGCAGCCGTGGGGCGAGCAACGCATGGTGCGCGATCATTATCGCGAACTCGTCATCGAATTCGAGGAAAAGTCCGCGCTCAAGCGGCGCATGACGCTTGAGTTCAGGCTCTACGACGACGGAGTTGGTTTTCGCTATCGCCTGCCCGCGCGCGCCGATGGCAAGGCCACCAATATCGCCGAGGAATTGACCCAGTTTCGCGTCGCCGCTGACGGGCGCGCCTGGTGGGCGCCGGCGTTCGAAAGCAACCGTGAGGAATATCTCTACAATGCGACCGCGATCAGCGGCGTCGCCACGGCGCAGACGCCGCTGACGATGGTGCTCGCCAACGGAACGCATCTGTCGATCCACGAAGCCGCCCTGGTCGATTATTCGGGGATGAATGTCGCACGCGTCGAGGGCACCTTGATCAAAGCGGTGCTGACCCCGTCTTCAACTGGTGCCAAGGTCAGCCGCACGGGCGAATTCACCACCCCGTGGCGGATGCTGACGATCGCGCCCGACGCGCCTGCGCTCTACGCCGCGCGCAACCTCATCCTCAATCTCAACGAACCCAATAAATTGGGCGACGTGAGCTGGGTGATCCCGCGCAAATATGTCGGCATCTGGTGGGGGATGCATCTCGAAACGCAAAGCTGGGCGTCGGGCCCCAAGCATGGCGCGACCACCGCCAACGCATTGAAGCTGGTCGACTTCGCCGCCAGGAACCACATCGCGGGGATGCTGGTCGAGGGCTGGAACGTCGGGTGGGATGGCGACTGGTTCGCCAATGGCCAGGAATTCAGCTTCACCAAGGCTTATCCGGACTTCGATCTCCCGCGCATCGCGGCCTATGCAAAGCGCAAAGGCGTGCACCTTATCGGCCACCACGAAACCTCGGCTAATATCGCCCACTATGAAGCCCAGATGGGGGCCGGCTTCGATTTTTTCCGCTCGCTTGGCATTGACGCGGTCAAGACCGGCTATGTCTCGGACGCGGGCGGAGTGCAGGCGCAAGGGTCCGATGGGCAGATCCGCTTTGAATGGCATGAAGGTCAGGTCATGTCGCGCCACCACCTCAAAGTCGTCACCGAAGCCGCCAAGCGGCGCATCATGATCAACGCGCATGAACCGATCAAGGATAGCGGGCTGCGCCGCACCTTTCCCAATATGGTCAGCCGCGAAGGTCAACGCGGGATGGAATATAATGCCTGGGGCGTGCCCAAGAATCCCCCCGCCTACGACACGCAATTATTCTTCACGCGAATGATGGCGGGGCCGATGGATTACACTCCGGGAATCGTCAGCCTCAAGGGACGCGGCGCTACCGACATCCTCTCGACCCTCGCGCGCCAGCTCGCGCTCTACGTCGTCATTTATTCGCCCGTCGCAATGGCTCCCGACCTGCAGGAAAATTACGAAGCAAGCCCGGTCGCGTTCGATTTCATCAAGAAGGTGCCGGTCGACTGGGACGAGACGCGCGTGCTGTCGGGCGCAATAGGCGAACAGGTGGTGGTCGCGCGCAAGGATCGCAACTCGGCCGACTGGTATGTCGGCGGGGTGACCGACGAAGCCGCGCGCGAAACGAACATCGCGCTCGACTTCCTCCCCGCCGGGCAGCGCTTCACCGCGCACATTTACCGCGACGGGCCGACCGCCGAGGCTGGCGCCAAGGGCAAGGACATGGTCCACGAAGTGCGCAGTGTGACCAGCGGCGATAGGCTCGCGCTGCGCATGGCGCCAGGCGGCGGTTTCGCGATCCGTCTCGCAGCGCCGCGCCGCCGGTGAGCGACGGCGGCGTGCCTCCCGCCCGCGCGCGCTCGATCGTCATCCTCGGCGGCGGGACCGCGGGGTGGATGGCAGCGATGCTGTTCCAGCACCGCTGGGGAGAGTCGGGAACGCGCGTCACATTGGTCGAATCAAAGGACATCGGCATCGTCGGGGTGGGCGAGGGATCAACCCCGCAACTGAAGAATTTCTTCGACGCGCTTGGCATATCCGAGGCCGAGTGGATGCCGCGCTGCAACGCCACCTACAAGACTGGGATCGCCTTTCACGGCTGGTCGCGCGAGCCCGGATTCGACACCTATTTCCACCCGTTCCAGACCGCGATTGACGAGTTCACCGCGCCCGGCTTCTTCCACAATACGCGCGCGCGGCGCGGCGGACAGAAAGTCGAAGCGCGCCCCAATCCCTTTTTCGTGCCAGCGCGGCTCGCGGCGGAACAAAAAGCGCCGGTAGCGCCGCCCAACTTTCCCTTCTTCATCAGTTACGGTTATCATTTCGACGCTTACCTTGTCGGTGACTTCCTGCGCGAGCAGGCGGTGGCGCGAGGGGTCGAACGGATTGAGGCGACGATCGCCACGGTCGAGATCGACGCCGACGGGATGGTCGCGGCGCTGATCGACGGCGATGCACGGCGGATCGAAGGTGAGTTGTTCATCGACGCGAGCGGCTTTCGCGCCGCGATCATCGAAGGCGCGCTGGGCGAACCGCACCGTTCCTTCGCGACCAATCTGTTCAACGATAGCGCGGTGGTCATGCCGACCCCGGTTCCGGCCAACGGACCCGAAGTCGCGACCCGCTCGACTGCGCTGTCGGCGGGCTGGGCGTGGCACATACCGCTCATCAATCGCAGCGGCAATGGCTATGTCTTTTCGTCGCGCTTCATCGACCCCGCCGCCGCCGAAGCCGAACTTCGCGCGCACATCGGGATCGCGCCCGAAGTCGAGGCGCGCCATCTCACGATGCGCGTCGGGCGTGTCGAACGAAGCTGGGTCGGCAATTGCCTCGCGATTGGACTCGCCCAAGGGTTCGTCGAACCGCTCGAGGCGACCGCGCTCCATGTCGTCATGGCGACCGTCGACCGGTTCATCGCGACGGTCGATCGTGACGGCGCGAACGAGGCGGCGCGCGCCGACTATAACGCCGCGATCGCGCGCCGGATCGAAGGGATTCGCGACTATATCGTATGCCATTATCGCGCCGCGCGACGCAGCGATTCGGACTATTGGCGCGCCGCGACCAAGCATGACGAACTGTCCGACAGTTTGAAGGCGATCTTTACCTGCTGGTTCCGCGGCGGTGACCTCGTCGAAGAAGTGATGCGCCAGGGGATCGAGAGCATCTATCCGCCACTAAGCTGGCATTGCCTGCTTGGCGGCTATGGCAATTATCCGCCGCTCGGGTCGCCGCGCACAGCCGATCCCGCGCCGGTCGACATGGCCGGGGTCGAGCGCTTCGTCGCCGGGTGCGCGGCCAATTTCCCGATGCACCGCGACGCACTCGCGGCGTTGCGCGCGTGACCCGTTTCCGCATTGGAGTTTACCCGATGAAAGCCCTTGCCGCGCTCGCGCTCCTGCTTGCTCCAATGCCTGCGCTCGCTCAGCCCGCCGACCGTTATGCGCCCGAAAGCTTCGAGGGCGTCCGTCATCCCGACTGGTCGCGCAAGGCGATCATCTATCAGATCAACACGCGCCAATTCACACCCCAGGGCACGTTCAGGGCCGCGACGCGCGAGCTTCCGCGGCTGAAAGCACTCGGGGTCGACATATTGTGGGTCATGCCGATCCACCCGATCGGGGTCGAGCAGCGCAAGGGAACGCTCGGAAGTCCCTATTCGGTCAAGGACTATCGCGCGGTCAATCCGGAGCTTGGCACGCTCGACGAATTCAAGGCGTTCGTCGCCACCGCGCACACCAATGGGATGAAGGTCATCATCGACTGGGTCGCCAACCATTCGGCGTGGGACAATCCGCTGAAGGCGCGGCATCCCGACTGGTATGAGCGCGACTGGAAGGGCGCCAACCGATCAACCCCATGGTGGGACTGGTCGGACATCGTCGATTTCGATTATTCCAAGGCGCCTTTGCGCCGCTACATGGCGCAAAGCATGGCCTACTGGGTGCGCGAGACCGGAATCGACGGCTTTCGAGCCGATGTCGCGGGCTATGTCCCACCCGACTTCTGGACCGACGTCCGCCGCGATCTCGAAGCGATCAAGCCGGTGTGGATGCTGGGCGAATTCAATCACCGAGACCTCCACCTGACCTCGTTCGACGCGAGCTATGGCTGGGCATGGGCCGAGGCGGTGATGAAGATCGCCAAGCGCGAGGCCGACACTGGCGCGCTCTACGGATTCTACAGCGAAAATGAGAGCGCGTGGCCGACCGGGGCGCAGCGCATGATCTTCACTTCCAACCATGACGAGAACGCCTGGGCGGGGACCGAGTTCGAGCGTTTCGGCAAGGCGCTTCCCAACGCCTTCGCCCTGCTCTTCACCTCGGAGGGAATCCCGTTGATCTACAACGGTCAGGAAGCCGGCAATGAAAAGCGGCTCAAATTCTTCGAGCGCGACCCGATCGTGTGGAAAACGCACCCCTATGGCGCCCTGATCGCCGACTGGATTAAATTTCGCGACGCCCATCCCGCGCTCGACAATGCGCCATGGGGCGCGCGCATGGTCCATGTGAAAAATAGCGATGCGCAAAAGGTGTTCAGCTTCGTTCGCGCCAAGGAAGGCGACGCGGTGTTTGTCGCGCAAAATTATTCGGCTGAGCCGCGCACCGTAACACTTGAGGAAATTCCGCATCCGGGCCGGTGGGTGGAAAAGGGCGGCGCGAGCAGCAACCTCGCCAAGCGAAGCTCGCTGACGCTAGCGCCTTGGTCGACACGCGTTTTCACGAGACGCTTCTAGCGGGCGATGCGTTCGGGGCATTGCGAGGGACTGGCGCATCCCATAGGCCTGACCAACGCGGGACAGAGGGCTGCGATGACGCCTGCGCAATTTGGCGTGATTTTCTATCTCAAGACCCCAAGACGGCTCGACGCACGAACCGGCGTGCCGGTCGGGGACCGCTTGGTTTATCGCCGCAAACGGATAGGTCCTGTCGAGCTTCATAAAGAGAAAGCGGCCCTCGCGGTGCAATCGGATCAGATGCGGGATGAACGCCTCGGGTTCGCTGTCGCCCTCGATAATCCCCAATTCGCGAGCAACGTCGGTCTGCAGCCGACCGCTCGTCCCCCCACAAAGCAACCGTCTCGCGCTTGAATTCGTCCGTAAATTGGCGCGCTTTGATTTGTCAGATTTCGAATGGTCGGCGATCCAGCCGTATCGCCACCAATGCGTTGGCGCGATTGCGTATCTCGGTGTGTGCCGAAGATAGGGGCTTTGCGCAGTCTTGCCGCCACCATCAGCAAATTAAGTGTCGGCCGGAAAAAGTTCGTGGGAGTGTGCGTGGGAATCGAGCCTTGGGTCGGTTATGTGACGCAGGTAGTGGCCCGCCGGGATGAGGCTCGCGCCATCAGAATGAGGCGGGAGCCCCACTCAACGTCGGCAGGCGGCGATCGCAGGAATAGATGTTTCCTGCGGCGCACCCTACCCTCAAGCGCTCAGCGCCGCGGCGGCTTCGGCTTCGCGTTGGAACGTTCGGGCGAGCTGGCTCATGCCGTTGAGATAGGGTGGGGGGACGAACTGGTCGCGATAGCCCGCCGCCGCCGCCGCGCGCAGCGTCCAGCTCGGATCGACCAGATGAGGGCGGCCGAGCGCGACGAGGTCCGCGCGGCCCGCGAGGAGGATCGCATTGACCTGGTCGGGGTCGGTGATGTTGCCGACCGCCATCGTCGCGAGCTTCGCCTCGTTGCGGATCTTGTCGGAGAAGGGGGTTTGGAACAGGCGGCCGTATATCGGTTGGGCCGACGACCAGGTTTGTCCTGCCGAGACGTCGATAAGGTCGGCGCCGGCTTGCGCGAAGGCCTCCGCGATGATTACGGATTCGTCGGGGGTAACTCCGTCGTCGCCCGCCCAGTCGTTCGCTGAAATGCGCACCGACATCGGTCGCTCGGCAGGCCATACCGCGCGCATCGCTTCGAATATTTCGAGCGGGAAGCGCAGGCGATTGCTGAGGTTCCCGCCATATTCATCGTCGCGCTTGTTCTGTAATGGGGTGATGAAGCTCGACAGGAGATAGCCGTGCGCGGCGTGAAGCTCAATCATGTCGAACCCGGCGTTGGCCGCCATGCCCGTCGCGGCGACGAACTGGCCGCGCACTTCGTCCATGTCGGCGCGGGTCATCGGTCGCGGGGTCTGGTTGGCCGCACTCCACGCCACGTCTGAGGCGGCGATCAGCGACCAATTCGCCTGCGCCAAGGGGGCGTCCATCGTCTCCCAGCCGAGCTGGGTCGAGCCCTTGCCACCAGAATGACCGAGCTGGAGGCAAATCTGCGCCGCGGATCGCGTGTGGACGAAGTCGGTAATCCGGCGCCACGCCGCGACATGTTCCGGCATATACATTCCGGTGCAGCCTGGGGTGATCCGTGCGGTCGGTGACACACAGGTCATTTCGGTGAATACGAGACCCGCACCGCCCTCCGCCCGCGCGCCATAATGGACGAGGTGAAAGTCTCCCGGGGTGCCATCGATCGCCGAATAGGTCGCCATCGGCGAGACGACGATGCGATTGCGCAGTTGCAGGTCGCGGAGGCGAAATGGCGCGAACATTGGCGGCGCTGTCTTCGCCTCCCCGGTCTCCCGCTTCCAGAACGCGGCTTCGGTTCGCCCGAGCCATTCGCCGTCGCGGAGCCGCAGATTTTCATGGCTGATGCGCTGCGACCGGGTGAGCAATGAATAAGCGAATTGCCACGGTTCGAAATCGAGATAGCGCTCGACCGCCTCAAACCATTCGGTCGAGTTGCGCGCGCTATTCTGAAGCTTGAGAACTTCCACCGAACGTTCGTCCTGATAGTCGGCGAGCGCCTCGCTCAGCGCCTTGCCCGGCTGGTTGAGCATGTCGGCGAGGTTGATCGCATCCTCGACCGCGAGCTTGGTCCCCGACCCGATTGAGAAATGAGCGGTGTGCGCGGCATCACCGAGCAGCACGAGTTTGCCGTCGGACCAGCGCTCACAGGTCAGGCGGCGAAACCTGAGCCACGCCGCCGACCCGCGCAGATGCGCCGCATTGCTGATCAATCGATGGCCGTCGAGGTGGCGTGCGAAGATCGCCTCGCACGCCGTGATCATCTGATGCTGGCTCATCGCGCCAAAGCCGAGCGCGCCCCAGGTCCCGGGCGCACATTCGACGATGAAGGTCGAGCAATCGTCAGAGAAGCGATAAGCGTGCGCCCAGATCCATCCCACCGCGGTCTGTTCGAAAGCGAAGGTGAAGGCGTCGAACAATTTCGTGGTGCCAAGCCAGATGAAGCGATTGGCGCGCTCGTCGATGGTTACCCCAAACGCCTCTCGGCGGGCATCGCGGGTGCGGCTGCTGGCGCCGTCGGCGGCGATTACCAAATCCCATTCCACGTCGTCCGCATTATCATCCTCACACTCGAATGCGACGACGACTCCAAGCGCGCGCGCCCGGTGGAGTAGGATCTCGAGCAAGCGCTTGCGGCCAATGCCGATGAATCCATGCCCCGACGAGACGATTGACCGGCCATGCACGCGGATGTCGATATCGTCCCAATGCGCGCACTCGTCGGCGATGATCGCGCCCGACACCGCGTCGTTGCGGATGAGATTATCGACCGTCTGATCCGAGAAGACAACGCCCCAGCCGAATGTCACGCCTTCGGCATTGCGCTCAACCAGATGGATGTCGAGCGCCGGGTCGCGAAGCTTCATTGAAATGGCGAAGGTCAGCCCCGCCGGGCCCGCGCCAATGCATTTGATCTTCACTTTGCCACCCTCCGTCGCCGTGACCCTAGCGTGGCGCGCGCGCCGTTGCACTCGCGAACGGGGGCAGACCGAGTCGCGGGGACGATTCGCGGATCGACGCGGCAGAAACCTTGTCTAAAATCCCGCGATGGGACGATTTTTTCGAAAAAAACCTGTTCGCGCTCGATCATAGCAGGGCGTGCTCAACGCGCGAATATTTCGCGCGGCGGCCTTGTTAAATTTGCGCTAAATAACTCCGCAAGATTAACACGTGTTAATCTTTCAGGAAAAACGCGAATCTATTCGACATCGGACATGTGCTATAATAAGCAACTATTTTCGAATATGCTCACTACTGACGATAATTGTCATAGAATAACAAAAGTTTATGTATGCAACAACTTCGATCGTTAATGATTTTTTTCTTTGGTGCTGCTTATCAGCTTTAGTCGCGAATCTGTCATCAGCTGAAGCGCGCTTGCCATTTTGGTCGCTCCATGGTTCTTCCTCTGACTTGAGCGCGGGGCGCGTGATTGGCTGTTAACGATTTCGATTATCGTCGCAACAGATCGCTAGCCCGCTGAAGATCGGCGCGGCGCCAATTGGCGCCGCAGAACATAGAGGTGGCCATGCGGTACGAAGATGCTTCCCAGTCGGGCTCGTTGAACATTCACAGCCCTGACGCACGCGATGATGCCGACGCCCTTGCGGCTGGTGATCGCGGCCCCGCCGCCGGCAATGTAATCAGCGGCGAAGGCACCCAGACCGGGGCGCTCGGAGCCGACCTTGGCGCGGACGGTGCGAGGATCGTGTCGATCAGCGGCGCGCAGGGCAGCAATGACAGCTTTGCCGGCGGCAGGCTTTCAGCCAATGGCGAATTCGGACGTCTCAGCATCGATGCCGAGGGCAATTACAGCTACCTCGCGAACAAGGGCGCGCCGGAAAACTCGCGCGACACGTTCACCTACGGGCTGGCCAACGCGCAAGGGCAAAGCGACACCGCATCGCTGACCATCGAAATCGGCAAGACGCAGGCCGTGGTCCGCGCCGATGCCCAGCAAATCACTGCTGGACCGGACGGAGTCGTGGTACTTCCGGCCGGTGTCGAACTGAGCGATGTGCGCGTCGTCGGGCGCAACCTCGTGATCGACCTTCCCGATGGCAGGCAGCTGGTGATCATCGACGGTGCGGTGTTCGTTCCCCGCCTCGTGCTCGGCGATGTCGAGGTGCCCGCCACCAACCTCGCCGCTTTGCTGATCGACAGCGAGATTCGCCCCGCCGCGGGTCCGCCGCAATCGAGCGGTGGCAATTTCCAAGTGCCCGTCGCGCCGCTCGACCCGGGCGTGCCGCTCGGCGACCTGATTCCTCCGACCCAACTTGCCTACACGCCGCCGCTGTTCCGCGAATCGCTGGTCGATGAGGATCGCAAGCCGACCATCGTCATCCAGACACCCGACCAGCCGGCCGGGGTCGAAAACGCCACCGCGACCGTCAATGAGAATGCGCTCCCCGCGCGGGGCAGTGAGCCCGCGGGGTCGAATAGCATCTCGGCAGCCGAAACCACGACCGGGACGATGGTTTATAACTCGCCAGATTCGCCCAGCACGATCACCGTCGGTGGTGTGGCAGTAACGAGTGTCGGGCAGGTGATTGCGGGCACCTACGGCGTGCTCACGATCACCAGCATCGCCAATGGCGCGATCGGCTACAGCTATACGCTGAGCGACAATACGATCGGCGATTCGACGCATGACCTGTTCACTGTAGTGATCACCGATCGCGACGGCGACGTCGATTCGGCGACGCTGACGATCTCGATCATCGATGACGTCCCGACCCCGGTCGCCGATGTCGACAGCGTCCGCGAAGACGGCCCGCTGGTCGCTGATGGCAATGTCCTCACCGGGAGCGGCGGCAGCGATGTTAATTCGACCGATGGTGTGGCCGACACGCCCGGCGCCGACGGCATTTCGTTGACCGGGATCGCCTTCGGGGCCGCGGCAGGAACGATCGGGCAACCGCTTGCGGGAGCCTATGGCTCGCTCGTGCTCAGCGCCAGCGGCAATTACGTCTACACGCTCAACAATGGTCTGAACGCGGTCCAGGCGCTTGGCCAGAATCAGGCACTGACCGAAGTCTTCACCTATACAATTATCGATGGTGACGGCGATGTGCGCAGCACCACGCTCACGATCACCATAAACGGTACCAACGACCGCCCGACAATCGGCGCGAGTGCCGCGACGGTGTCCGATGAAGGCCTTGGCGGGGGCAATCCCGACTCTGTCGGACTTCCGAGCGACGTTTCCAACAGTGCCACCGCAACGGGACAGCTGACAATCGGCGATGTCGACGGCAACGCCTTGACCGTCACGCTTGGCGTTCCGGCCGGCAGCTACTTCTCGCACGGACAGCCGATCAGCTTCGCCTTGTCAGCCGACGGCCATGTGCTGACCGGTTCGGCGGCCGGCGCGGCGGTCATCACCGTCACCGTCGCCAATAATGGCAGCTATTCGGTGCTCCTCTCGCGCCCGATCGATCATCCCGCTATTAACGCCGAAGACGTCCTCGCGCTTTCGGTCCCGGTATCGGTCAGCGACGGCCTCGTGTCGGTTGGCAGCACGCTCACCGTTTCGGTCGAGGATGACAGCCCGATCATCACCTCGGGGCCGGTCATCGGCTCTTCGGTCGTGATTGACGAAACCAATGGCGGGAGCCCGCTATCAGCGGGCGCGCCGGTCGCCGTCACCAGCGCGGCGGCGGTGATTTCGACCGCGGTCAGCTTTGGCGGCGATGGCGCCGGCGCGGCGGTCAATTACGGCCTGACGTTGCTTGGCGGCGGTCCGGTCGGAAGCTCGATTGCCTCGGGGCTGCAGACCGCGCTCGGCGACCAGCCGATTACGCTCACGCTGACAAGCGCGGCCCTCATCACCGCGACCTATAATGGTGGAACACAGACCGCGTTCACGATCCAGATGAACGGCAATGGCACGGTGACAGTGACCCAATTCGCCGCGCTTGAACACGTCATCGACGGTCCCTCGCCGAGCGATCACGACGATGTGCTAAGCCTCGTCAGCAATGGCCTCAGCCTCGTCGGGGCAACCGCAACCTACACCGATTTCGACGGGGATTCGGTCTCGACCGCACTCGCCATCGGCGGCGCGATCACGTTTAAGGACGATGGGCCGTCGGTCGATTTGCTGATCAGAGTTCCGACCGACGCCGTAAGTCTCAGCGCAATTCAACTGACCACCGGCGACAATGGCACCGAGGGCGCGGGCTTCACCAGCGACTCGACGGGCCCGGCGTTCGGCGGGGTGTTCGACCTCGTCAGCGACGGTGGCGGCGACGGCACCGCGAGCGCGAGCATCAGCTACCAGCTTGGCCTGCTCGTCGCGCAGGGCGCCGATTCGGGGCTCGATAGCCACGGCGCATCGATCTATCTCTACAATGTTGGCGGCACGATCATCGCCTCGACCAGCACCTCGCCCCCGGTGGCAGTGACCGACGCGTCGGTCATTTTCACGATCAGCACCGACCTCGCGGGCGCGGTCACGCTGACCCAATATGGCCAAATCGATCACCGGAGCGAAGCGCCCAATTCAGGCTCGCCTTTCGCCGACCAGATCGCGATCCTCGGCAATGGTCTGGTTCAGCTCACCGCGACCGCCAACATCACGGACAATGACGGCGATACCGACCGCGACAGTTCGTCGCTCGACCTCGGCACCTATGTCCGCTTTGCCGATGACGGCCCTGATATCAGTGTGGCGCTGGTCAATGGCGCGAGCATCCGCATCGATGAGACCGACGGCGTAGTCGCTGCGGGCGGCGAGGTCGATCCGGTGGGGGGCAACCTCGGCACCGTGACGATGGCGCTTGGCACATTGTTCACCATATCGACCGTGGCGCCGAGCGCTGATGCGCCGACCATCAACAGCTTTGCGCTGACGCTCGGCACGCCGGTTGGCGGGCTGGTCGCGTCGGGGCTGTTCTTGTCCGCGACCGGCACGCCGGTCTACCTCTATAATATCGGCGGTACGGTCTATGGCTCGACCGCGCTGACCGAGGCCGGGGTCGATCTTGCCACCAACACCGCCTTTACCGTGGCGATCAGCGTGGGCGGCAACATCACGCTGACTCATTATTTGGCAGTCGTGCACGGCAATACCGCGTCGAACGACGAGGATAGCAATGCGCTCAATGCCGGCGCGCTGAGCGTCACAGTCACTGCGACCGACTTTGACGGCGATACCGATGTTGCGAGCGTCGATCTGGGCTCGATCATCCGCTTCGAGGACGATGGTCCGAGCGTGGTGCCAGGGGCGACGGTGATTGTCAATGTCGACGAGGATGAGCTTCCCAACGGGATTACCGACAATGACGGCGAGCTGACCACGGCGAGCGGATCGCTGTCGGGTCTGGCCAGCGTCGGCGCCG
>JBKJTQ010000117.1:0-5497 GCA_046589895.1 Sphingomicrobium sp. | reverse complement strand
CAGGCCGGCGCGGTGCTTCACGGCATCGCCCAGGCGCTAACGCGCTTCGAACCGGTGCTTCGCACGACGGTCAAGCACGCCGGCTTCCTGACCCGCGACAGCCGCGCGGTCGAGCGCAAGAAGTACGGCAAGGCCAAGGCTCGCAAGAGCTTCCAATTCTCGAAGCGCTAAGCGTCCCGAAACCGACAACCCCAAGGGCGGTCCCGCGAGGGGCCGCCCTTTTGCTTGGTTGGTGGTCGGTCAGTCGGCCAGCGCCATCTCTGATTCGCCCGGCTTGGGCGTCTTGGCCGGGCGTAGCAGCAGCACCAGCGGGATCGCGGCGAAGGTGACCCACATCATCAGCCAGAAATCGTCGAGATAGGCGATGAACGCCGCCTGGCGGTTGATCTCGGCATCGGCGATCGCCAGCGCGCTTGCCGCCGGAAGCCCGAGCTGACCGACCATCCCCGCGCTGATCCCGGGGAGCATTTGTTCGGTGATATTGCTCGTCATGTCGGCGTGCGCGGTCTGGAGGTTGCGCGCCAGCAAGGAGGCGACAATGCTGATCCCGATCGACCCGCCGATATTGCGCGACAGGCTAAGCAGACTCGCGGCGTTGGTGCGCAACTTGGGCGCCAGCGTGGCAAAGGCGAGCATCTGGACCGTGACGATCATCAGCCCGAGCCTAGCCCCTGGATTGCGCCTCGGCCTGGAGCAAGGCGACTTCGGAAGGTGCCGAATCGACGCGATACAGGATGTCGCCCGCCTCGACGCGCTGATTCTCGCGCACATAGACCGCTGACACCGGGCCGTTGATCTGGGTCGAGATCGCGACGATGTCCTGCTTCACATAGGCATTGTCGGTGCCGACACTCTTGCCCCCGGTGAACCAGAAATAGGCCCCGACCGCGACAATCAGCAGCGGCACGGAGATCAGCATCACCAGTCGCTTGCTCGATCTGCGTGGCGAATCTGTGAGAATCACGGTCTCGATCGCGTCAGACGCCCCTGTGCGATCGATGTCGCCGGAGGTGGCGACCGCCTCGCCTTCGACCTTCTTAACCTCGTTCATGCCGTCACCTGTCGCTGATTACTCTCGCGTCCCGCGATATTTTCCCGCACCCGCGCCAGCGCACGGCGCATTGCGTCAATGTCCTCCTCGCTCACCCCGGCGAACGCCTCGAGCGACATTTCCTCGGCGAGCTCGCGCAGTCGCTCGCGAATCGGTTCGGCCTTGGCGGTAAGCGACAGGCGCCATGCGCGCCGGTCGGCGGGGTCGCGCTGGCGTTCGACCAGCCCGGCTTCCTCGAGCCGGTCGATAATCCGGCACGCGCTGATAGGCTCGACGTCGAGCCGCTCGGCGAGTTCAACCTGCTTCATCCCCGGATTGTGGCCGAGGATCGCGATCACCCGCCATTGCGCGCGGGTCACCCCAAGGTCGGCGACGCGACGGTCGTAGAAGCGACGCATCGCATGCGATGTCTCGCTGATCTGCCAAGTAAGCTCTTTCATAATTAGCCACATAATAAGCCTACTTATTAAAAGCAATGCTGCATCGCACACTTGCCAGCGGCGTCGCACCGGGTAAGGCTGCGCCATGACGACAAACAACGAAATCACCACCATCCTCGACGCGCTTGAAGCGGGCTATGCTGCGTCAGTCGCTCGGCTCCGTACTGCTTTGGCCGCCTATGCACGGGACGGCGTTCGTCCCGATTCGCGCGCGCGCGATGAGGGCGCCTTTTCCTATCCCGAGTTGAGGATCGAATATGATCCAGAAATGCCCGTCCCCGCGCCAGCGCGCGCTTTCGCGCGGCTCAATCAGCCCGGGATATATACGACGTCGATTGCGCGCCCCGCTTTATTCCGCCCCTATCTGTCCGAGCAACTCGAGCATCTGGTGCGCGATTATCCGGTAAGTGTCTCGGTCGGCACTTCGGCCAGTGAAATCCCCTACCCATATGTGCTCGACAGTAGTGAACTCGAACTGGACGGCATTTCGACCGCCGAATTAAGCCGCTGGTTCCCGTCGACCGAATTGGTGCACATCGGTGATGAGGTCGCCGACGGGGCGTGGGATCTGAGCCTCGATCCGACCCGCCCGCTCGCTTTGTTCGACGCCCCGCGCACCGACTTCAGCCTGGCGCGGCTCAAACATTATACCGGCACCCCGGCCGAGCATTTCCAGCGCTATATATTATTCACCAACTACGTCCGCTACGTCGATGAATTCGTTCGCTTTGCAGTCGACGCGCTGCGCGATCCCGACAGCCGCTTCACCTCGCTCTCGGTTCCCGGCGGAGTCTATGACCGCAGCGATCTGACCGATGCCGAGGCGCAAATCGCGGCGGGGGTGTGGCGCCGTCACCAGATGCCCGCCTACCATCTCACCACCCCCAGCGGAGACGGCATCACCTTAGTCAACATCGGCGTCGGCCCGTCGAATGCCAAGACGATCTGCGATCATATCGCGGTGCTGCGTCCCGAGGCATGGCTGATGATCGGCCATTGCGGCGGATTGCGCCCGAGCCAGACGATCGGCGACTATGTCCTCGCCCACGCTTATCTGCGCGACGATCATGTGCTCGACGACGTACTCCCGGTCGAAATTCCGATCCCCGCGATCGCCGAGGTCCAGAACGCGATGGTACAGGCCGCGCTGACCGTCACCGGGGAGGGAGAGGAAGAGATCAAGATGCGGCTGCGCACCGGCACGGTCGTCACCACCGACGACCGCAATTGGGAGCTGCGCTACACGCTCTCGGCGTTGCGCTTCAACCAGAGCCGCGCGGTCGCGATCGACATGGAATCAGCCACCGTCGCGGCGCAGGGCTATCGCTTTCGCGTTCCCTACGGGACTTTGCTATGCGTCAGCGACAAGCCGCTTCACGGCGAATTGAAGCTCCCTGGGCAGGCCAACGCCTTTTACGAACGCGCGATCAGCCAGCATTTGCGGATCGGGATCGAAACGCTCCACTTGCTCAAAGAAGAAGGCGACGGCCTCCACTCGCGCAAGCTGCGCAGCTTCGACGAACCTCCGCTGCGCTGATCCCCATCTCGCTTGCGGGAGGGGGAATTAGCGCGGAGTCACGTCCCTGATTCGGTCGGTCGCCGGCGCGCTCGCCCCGCCGCGCACGAACGCCTCAAGTGCATCAACGTCTGTGCCCGCATCGATCGCGCCAGTCCCGCCTACCAGCACGGTGAAATTGTCGCCGCCGCTGGCCATGAAATTGTTGACCGCGACTTGATAGCGGGCGGCGGGATCGATCGCTCGCCCGTCGAGCGCCATCCGCACGATCCGCTGCCCCGCGGGCCGCGAAAGATCGTAATCGAACGCGAAGCCGCGGCTCGGAAGCAGCATTATCGGCTGCTCAGCGCTGTTGGTTCCGCTCGCAAATTGCTGCTCGAGCAGCGCCTTCAATTGCGCCCCTGTCAGCGTCTTGACGACGATATTGTTGCCGAACGGCTGCATCGCGAACAGGTCGCCGAAGGTCAGCTCGCCCTTGGTCGCGGGAGTCAGGTCGGTGCGGATCCCGGTGCTGTTGATGAATGCAATCTGTGCCCCCGCGCCGCGCGCCGCGCCAAGTTGGGAATCGGCGATCAGATTGCCCGCGCTGCTCTCGCGATCGGCGTCGGGGGTGCGCGTCGCAATCCCCGACAATCGCCCGACGACTCGCGCCGCCTCGGGCTTGGCAGCCGCGACGTAACGATCGACCAGAGCTTTCACCGTGGGATCGGCGTCAAAGCGCGGCGTCGTCGTGCTCATTGCAACGCTGCCAAAACCTTCGCCCTGGACGATGACATTGTTGGCGCTCCGTGCGACCAGCCCGAGCACCGGATCGATCGTCAGCCTGAGATCGGTGATCAGCGTCCCATAACGCCCGGCGCTGGTCAGCAGGATCGGCGTCCCGCCCCCCAGCCGCGCGCGCTCGCAAATATATGCGGCGTGGGTGTGTCCCGAAATGACCACGCCGATCGCGGGATCGAGCCGGTCGAGAATCGGCAAGATATCGCCATCGAGATTGGGGCAATTCTTATCATTATAGCCGCCCTTGGTCCGCGCACCTTGGTGGATCAGCAGCACGATCGCGTCGGCCCCTGCCGCCTTTAATGCCGGCACTGCGGCGTTAGCGGCCGTCACCTCGTCAGTGAATCGAAGCCCGGCGACTCCGGCTGGCGTCACCAGCGTTGCGGTTTCCTTCAACGTCATGCCAATGAAGCCAATCTGGACGTCGCCGAAATCCTTGATCCCCGTTCCCGGGAACAGCGTCTTCCCGTCGCGCTTGACGACGTTGGCGGCGAGAAAGGCAAAGCGTGCTCCGGCAAACGGCTCGACCCGGCACGGCGGGCGCGTGACATGCTGGCTGCATCCCCCCGATTGCATGCGCAGCAATTCGGCGCTGCCTTTGTCGAATTCATGATTGCCGACCGCATTATATTCGACCCCGACCATGTTCATCGCCGCAATCGACGGCTCGTCGAGGAACAATGCCGAAACGAGCGGCGAGGCGCCGATCATATCGCCCGCCGACACGGTGATGCTGCGCTTCTGCCCTTGGCGAAGCGCCTTCGCCGCCCCCGCGAGGTAGGCCACGCCACCCGCCGGCACCTTGGTCACGCTTCCGTCAGCGAGCGTGACGTCGATCGTGCTTCGCGGCGGCTCAAGATTACCATGGAAGTCGTTGATCCCGAGAATCTGCACCTCGACCGGCCCACTCGCGACGGGCGAAACGGTGCGGGGAAGCGTGGCGCAGCCTGAGACTAGGGTGAGCGAGGACAAAGCCAACAGGCTACGGGACATGAACGCACTCCGGTTAGTGATTGCGGCAGGGCTTAGCGCGCGCCTAGGGACAATTCCATGACTGACGAACAACTCATTGAAGCCGCGCGCGCCGCCGCGTTGAAAGCCTACGCGCCATATTCGAATTTCGCGGTCGGTTGCGCGATCCTCAGCGTTGACGGCGAACTCGCCATCGGCGCCAACATGGAAAACGCCTGCTACCGCCTCGGCGTCTGCGCAGAGATCAGCGCGCTCACCGCCGCCCAGGCCAAGTTCGGCCTCGCCAACATCGCGCGCATCGCCGTCACGGGCGGCGATGGATCGGGAACCAAGTTGGCGGGCGCAAACACCGTCACCCCGTGCGGAGGATGCCGCCAATCGATCCTCGAAGCAGCGCAGCTCAGCGGTCGCGACATTGAAATCGTCTGCGCGTCGGGCGACGGTAAAGCCATCGACCGCCACCGCATCGCCGAGCTCATCCCCCACGGGTTTGGTCCCGCAAGCCTCAACGATGGGGGCTAGTCTTCGCGTTCGCCATCGCTTCGCGTCGTGAAGAACAGAAATGCGATGATGGAAGTGTACACGGCGATAGTGATCAGAACTGAGCGTACTTGCCAGCCAGGCGCTAAACTTACGCCTCTAACCACATAACCAAGCGCAACGAGGGCCGCGATAAGTAGAGTAGGCAGTGTTGCCATCATGAAAGCAAAGCGCAGCCTGGGCACTAGCCATCCTCCC
>JBKJTQ010000195.1:0-6135 GCA_046589895.1 Sphingomicrobium sp. | reverse complement strand
CTTCGCCTGAGCGAAATTCTTCGCGCCCTCGCCGACCAGGGGACGCTGGTGCTGATCGCGCTCCACGACCTCGGCCAGCTTAATCGGTTCGATCGCGTGCTCCTGATCGCCGACGGCGCGGTGCAGATGGATGAAACGCCCGCCGCCCTGGTGGCCAGCGAGCTCTTTGCAGAAATCTTCCGAATCACGCCCGCAGGGAGCGAATGGGTGATCAGGGCGGCGGATCGGCAATCATCGCGGTGAAACTAGCCTCGGCAGCCAGCTTGCCATCCACGCTGGCCTTGCCGACGAATTTGCACACCGAGGCGCGTTTCTGGACGAAGCTGACGTCTAGCTGAAGCAAGCATCCGGGTTCGACGGGCAGGCGGAACTTGGCTCCCTCGATCGCCATGAAATAAACCAGCTTGCCGCTGTCGGCGAGCCCCAGGCTCTCGACCGCGAGCACCCCTGCTGCCTGCGCCAGCGCTTCGACGATCAACACTCCGGGCATGATCGGGCGACCGGGGAAATGTCCCTGGAAGAAGCCTTCATTGATGCTCACCGCCTTGATCGCGGTGATCGACACGTCGCGCTCCAACCGTACTACCCGGTCGACAAGCAGCATCGGATAGCGATGCGGCAACGCCGCCATCACCCGGTTGATGTTAAGCGGGCCAATGGCGGCGTCAGAAGCGGCTTCGCTCACCGGCGAGTCGGAGCAGCCTGGGGGGGCGCGGTGGTCGAAAGCGCCGGCAGGGTGGCATTGAGCGCGGCGATCACGTCGGCCGTAACATCGACCGACGGCACCGAGCGCACCACGTTGGCGGCATCGAACATGATCGTCGCGTTACGGCGCGCCAACACCTGCGTCAGCGCCGGGTCGAGCCGCTGGCTGATCTGCTGAAGCACGTAAGTGCGGTTGCGTTGGAAAGTCTGTTCACGCGCCGCGAGTTGACGCTGGGCGTCGCCTTGCCTCTTTTCGAACGCCGTGGCGCGCGCCTGGAGCGCGGCGTCGGGCGCGCGGCCGGCAAGGGCATTGGCCACGGTCTGGATCGCCGCGGCTTCGGTGCGTAGCGGGCCCTCGAGTGAGGTCTGAAGCGACCTCAAGCCCGCAAGCTGCGTTTCGAGCTGTGCCAGCGCCGTCTTGCACGCGTTGCACTGCGAGGTGGCGCGCTGGACATCAACGACGGCGATCACCGGTGCAGGAAGTGCCTGTGCCGACGCTGCAACAGGGAGAGCGATGAGCGACGCCGCTAGCGTGGAAATGATGAGCTTGGTCATTAGAATTGAGTCCCTACGTTGAACGAGAAAAGCTTGGTATTGTCGCCATCCTGCTTGAGCAGGGCCTTGGCGAGATCGAGGCGCAGCGGGCCGAACGGCGAGATCCAGTTCACCCCGACACCAATCGACAGACGCGGCTTGGGTGAATTGCCGATGAATGTTTCCTGATAGCCATTATTGCGCGTGTAATTGGACGGGCATTGCAGCCCCGGTGTGATCGGAATGACCGGGTCGCCCAAGGTATTGGGCAAACAGTTCCCGAGGAAATTGAGCAAATTGGGCGTTTTGAGGCTAAACACCGACCCGATATCGACGAACGCCGACGGTCTCAGCCCGAGGCTGCGCAATTTCGAGCTCAACGGGAATTCGAGTTCAGCGCGACCCATATAATATGCTCTGCCACCCAACGCGTCCGATTCAGTCGCATCGTCGCCCTGCAATAGTTCGTCGTTATCGTACGGAGTGCGCCGCACGCGCGGGCCGATGCCGCGAATATCGAAGCCGCGCATCTGAGCGCCGAAGAAGCGGTCGGTGATCCGGATCGGGTCGCGTCCGGCACCCGCCGCCTTCTGCAGCGGAAGAATATAGCCACCTTCGGTATGGGCCGAAAAAATAAATCCTTTCGGCAGCGCGAAATATTTGGTCCCGTCGAGCCGGGTGCGCAAATATTTCACGTCGCCGCCAAGCCCAGCGAAATCCTGGCTGAGGGACAGGTGCTGACCGCGCGTCGCGCGGATGCCGTTGGTGTTGTCGAAAATCAGCGTATAGCTCAGCGACGAGGTCAGGCGGCGCCCGATCTCATCGCACAAATAGGTTCCAGCCCTGGCCGGATCGCACTCGAGCCCGCCAGGTCCCGCGCCGTCGAGATCCGAATAGAAATTATTCTCATTAAGCGTGATCCGGTCGGCGACGAGACCGTAGCGGGTGCCGAAGCTCAAATATTCGCTGACTGGGAAACCAAGCCGCAACCCGCCTCCCGTCGAAGTTTGACTGTAGGTCGTTTCGCGATTGCTGCTGATTGTGTTGTAGCTGCTGTAATCGCGGCGATAAATGTCGCCGCCCAACAGGATTGCCTTGTCGAACAGATAAGGCTCGGTGAAGCCTAGCTGAGCCGAGCGCGAATAGCGCGACCAATTGATTCCGGCGCTGGCGGTCTGCCCCTTGCCGAGGAAATTGCGTTGCGACAGCGACGCTGCAAGGACCACGCTTTCAAGGCTCGAATAGCCAGCCGAGAGCTGTAATTCGCCCGTCGCCTTTTCCTCGACATCGACCCCAAGCACGACCTGGTCGGGAGTCGAGCCCGGCGTCTGCTTGATCTCAAGTTTGTCTTGAAAGAAGCCCAGACTCTGAATGCGGTCCTGGCTCCGCTTGACCTTGATCGTGTTGAACGCGTCGCCTTCATTGACCCTGAATTCACGGCGAATGACCTTGTCGCGCGTGACGTTATTGCCCTGGATGTCGATCCGTTCGACGTAAGCGCGTTGCGATTCGCCGACCTCGATCGTGATGTTCATCAACCGCTTTTCGCTGTCGCGATTGTAGCGCGGGCTAATCTCGGCAAAGGCATAGCCCTTGATCCCCGCCGCTTCGGTCAGCGCAGTGACGGCATCTTCGACCTGCTTCGCGTCGAACCACTCTCCCGATCGAATCTTCAAGGTGGAGGTGATCTGGGCGGGGGTGAAGTCGCGCAGCTCACTCGATGCCTCGACCGTTCCGAACTTGTAGCGCGGGCCTTCCTCGACGACGTAAGTGATGACGAAATCGCGACGATCAGGGGTCAGTTCGGCAAGCGCCGAAACGACGCGGAAGTCAGCATAGCCCTGCGTCAGGTAGAAAGCGCGCAGCTTTTGCTGATCAGCCGCCAGGCGATCGGGGTCGTAGCTGTCGTTCGACTTGAAGAAGCCGAGCAGGCCGCCGGCCTCCTTGGTATACATTTCCTTTTGCAGGCGACCGTCGGAAAATTGTTCGTTGCCGAGAATGTTGATCGCGCGAACCTTGGACTTGTCGCCCTCGGTAATTTCAAACACCAGATCGACGCGATTCTGATCGAGCTGAACGATCTTGGGTTCGACCGTCGCGGCGAAACGGCCTTGGCGTTTGTACAGCTCGATGATCCGGTCGACGTCGGCGCGGACTTTCGAGCGGGTGAAGATCTGGCGCGGGGCGAGCCGGATTTCGGGCTGAATCTTATCGTCCTTGATGCGCTTGTTGCCCTCAAGCACGATCCGGTTGATGACCGGATTTTCACGCACCTGAATAACGAGTGCGCCGGTGTCGGCGCCGAGGAACTGGACGTCGGCAAATAATTCGGTCGCGTAGAGACTCTTCAGCGCGGTATCGAGCGATTCGGCGGTGTAAGTCTGGCCGGGAGAAAGATTGGCATAGCTGCGGATCGTCTCGGGCTCGAGCCGTTCGGCGCCCGACACCGCGATGCTGCGGATGATGCCCGAGCTTGCCGCGCGCGGCGCGGCCACAGTTGCGGGCGCAGCGGCGACCGGAGCCGGAACCGGCACGGGTGAAGCCGTGGTCTGGGCGGCGAGCGGTAAAGCCCAGCCGCCGAGAATCGTGCCGACGAGGAGCATCCGGTTTGCACGCTCTTTATTGGTGTTGGTGCTGGAAATCACGCGTCCCCGCCTAAATTGTGGCGCCGCCCCCCTCAGGGCCGCCAGGTTTGATCCGTTTAGCCCTGCCCCAACCGCCTTAACCAATCAAGCGTCCAAGTCGGTCGAACAGCCCGAAGGAGGCAAGATCGTTCATCGTCACCACTAGGATGAACGTCAACAGAAACGCCAGCCCGCCACGGAAAGCCCATTCCTGCGTGCGTGCGCTGACCGGACGCCTGCTGACCGCTTCCGCGCCATAAAACAGCAAATGCCCGCCATCGAGCATGGGGATTGGCAAGAGGTTGATGAATCCCAGATTAATCGAAAAGAGTGCGAGCAATTCGACGAACTGGCGAACCCCAAGGCTCGCCTGCTGGCCGGCAATCTGAGCCATCTTGAGCGGTCCGCCGAGATCCTTGATCGTGCGCCGTCCGCTGATGATCTGCCACAGGCCGTCGATCATCCGCCCGGTTGAAACGATCGTATAACGTGTCGCGGCGGGGACCAGTTCGATCGCCGGGACACGCACCATTTGCGGCGCGCCGCCAAGCACACCGAGCCGCCCGATGCGGAAGGTCTGGCCGAACCGGTCGCGCTGAACCTCGGCAGCGATCGTCACCGGCAAGGATAGGCGCTGGCCGGCGCGATCGATTTCAATGGTCACGGCTTCCTCGGGTCGAAGCACCACCACCGCGAATAAATCTTCGAAACTGTTGGTCGAGCGGTTGGCGATCGACACGATGCGGTCGCCCCGGGCGATTCCTGCCGCCGCCGCCGCTCCGCCCGGCTGAACGCCGGCGACGACGTTACTCGTGCGCGGCACACCGTCGATCGCAAACAACGCGCTGACGATCGTGATCGCGAGCAGGAAATTCGCCACCGGCCCCGCGAGCACGATCAGGAATCGCTGCCACACCGGTTTCAGATGAAAAGCGCGCGAGCGATCCTCGGGGGCGATCTGACACTCGTCGATGCTTTGGCTCGCGGGGGTCATATCGCCGACAAATTTGACGTAACCGCCGAGCGGGAGCCAGCCGATTTTCCACCGCGTTCCGCTGTTGTCGGTCCATCCCGCAATCTCGCGCCCGAAGCCGATCGAGAAGGTCTCGGCCCCGACCCCGCACCAGCGCGCGACGAGGTAATGGCCCATCTCGTGAATAAACACGAGCGGGCCGATCGCAGCGATGAACGCCAGCGCGATAAACCAGATCGGGGGCTGGGCCAGCATCAGGCAGGAATTGCAGTCATCATTCGCTCGACGCTGTCGCGCGTCGTGCGGTCGATGTCGAGGACGTCGGCGATAGAGCGGGGCGCTGGCGCGGCGACCTGCGCAATTGCCTGCTCGACCAACCGCACAATGTCCAGAAAGCCGATCCGCCCGGCAAGGAACGCCGCCACCGCGACTTCATTGGCGGCATTGAGAACGATCGCTTCACAGCCCCCCGCTTCGAGTGTTTGCCGCGCCAGCCGCAATGCAGGAAAACGTGTTGTGTCAGGTGCTTCGAATTCGAGTTTGCCGATTCGCGCCAGGTCGAGCGGCTCGGCAGGGGTGGCGATCCGCTCGGGATAAGCGAGCGTATGCGCGATCGGGATGCGCATGTCGGGGCTGCCGAGCTGCGCGAGCGTCGATCCATCAACAAATTCGACCATCGAATGAATCACCGATTGGGGATGGACCAATATGTCGATCCGCTCCGACGGCAGCCCGAACAGATGATGCGCCTCGATCAGTTCGAGCCCCTTGTTCATCATCGTCGCCGAATCGACGCTGATCTTGGCGCCCATCGACCAATTGGGAGGCGCGTCCGCTTGCGCCGGGGTCATTGCCGCCATGTCGGCCAAGGTTCGAGTGCGGAAGGGGCCCCCGCTCGCGGTCAGGATTATTCTTGCGACATCTTCCGCGCGCGACCCGGCAAGGCACTGAAAAATCGCGTTATGTTCGCTGTCGACAGGCAGGATCGTGGCCCCGCTGCGGCGCGCCGCGTCGGTCATCAGCGGCCCTGCGGTGACCAGCGCCTCCTTGTTGGCGAGCGCGATCGTCCGCCCCGCCGCGACCGCCGCCATGACCGGCTCGAGCCCGGCGCAACCGACGATCGCCGCCATTACCCATTCGGCCTCGCCCGCCGCCGCTTCGTCGAGCGCCTCGCGCCCGCTCGCGGCGCGGCAACCGCTGCCGGCCAGCCTTCGCTCGAGTTCGGGAAGCAGCGAGACATCATCGATCACCGCGAGCTTCGCGTTGGTACGAAGCGCGGCGTCAGCCAGCGCGGCGACA
>JBKJTQ010000158.1:0-6672 GCA_046589895.1 Sphingomicrobium sp. | reverse complement strand
GCACGACCGCGTGCCTTTAGTGGAACATTGTTCAAAATGGCTTCAAACTATTCAGGTTTTTCTTTGGCGTCCGGATTTCGCGGCGCATCCTCTCGCCGGGTGCGGACATCGATCGCGGTGACCGCGCTCGTCCTGCTCGGCGGCTGTGCGTCAACTGGTCTGTCGACCGCGGTCGGTCCGTCGCGCGGCGCGATCCTAAGGGCTGGCGCCGACCAGCAAATCACGGGGATGAAGATCATCCCGCTCACGAATAATGTTGCCGAGCGCTTGTCGGCGGTCGCACCGATGCCGGGGTTTGCCGAGGTCATCGGCGACGCGCAACCGATCGGAACCATCGTCGGGGTCGGCGATGCGCTTGAGATCACGATTTGGGAAGCACCCCCTGCGGTGCTGTTCAACGTCGGCGCGTTCGACACGCGGATCCAATCCACCACCCAGACCAGTCGTCCCGGGACTTTTCCCGAGACCGTCGTCGGGCCGTCGGGGGCAATCACCATCCCGTTCGCCGGACAGGTGCCCGCAGCGGGACGCAGCCTGCGCCAGATCGAGCAGGCGATTGTTGCCCGGCTGCGTGGCAAGGCCAATCAGCCGCAGGTCATTGTGCGCGTCGCGCGAAACGCGACCGCCAATGTTTCGGTCGTGGGTGAAGTCGCCACGGCAGGACGATTTCCGCTTACCCCGCGCGGTGAAAGGCTGCTTGACATAATCGCTCAGGCGGGCGGAACCAAACAAGCCGTCGACCGGATGACCATCCAGGTTACGCGCGGTGCGACCACCGCGACGATGCCGCTCCAAGCGGTGGTGCGCGATGCGCGGCAGAATATCGTGCTCGAGCGCGACGATATCGTAACTGCGTTGTACCAGCCCAACAGCTTCGTCGTGCTCGGCGCGGCGGGCAGCAATCAGGAGGTACGCTTCGAAGGCGTCGGCCTGACCCTGTCGCAGGCGCTTGGCCGGGTTGGCGGGTTGCAGGATATGCGCGCCGACCCGAAGGGCGTATTCCTGTTCCGTTGGGAGAGCGCGGAGCGCGTCGCTGGCCTGGTCAACCCGCCTCTGTCGTCCACCGACGGACCCATCCCCGTCATTTTCCAGGTCAATCTGAAGCAGCCCGAAACGCTTTTCGCGGCGCAAAATTTCGCGATGAAGAATGGCGACGTCATCTTCATCTCAAACTCGCCCGCCTCCGATCTGCAACGCTTCGTGGGCTTGATCGCATCGACCGTCCTCCCCGCCCTCTCGGTCACGTCCACCGTCCGCGCGCAATAGGGTCACGTGGGCAATGAGCGGCCCTTATTGCTGGATGTGACGCGTCTCATCTGGCGGCGCTGGGTGGGCCGGCTGCCGACTGGGATAGATCGCGTGTGCCTCGCCTACCTCGACCGCTATCGCAACGAAGCACAGGCAGTAATTCAGTATCGCGGGTTCCGCCGCATCTTGGCGGAAGCTTCATCGGACCGCCTGTTCGACATACTTCAAAAGCCGCGTCGCAGCGTGCGGCGGGACATTACGGTCTTGATCGCGCGCGAGTGGTCTCGCGCCCGCCATGGCCAGCCCGGCGGCGGACGTCTTTATATCAATACCGGTCACACCGCATTGCATGAACGGCGATATCTTGAATGGACTCAAACGGCGGACGTGCGTCCAGTCTACATGATCCATGACCTGATCCCGATCACCCATCCCGAATATTGCCGCGCCGGCGAGTCCGAGCGCCACGTCCAGCGCGTGCGCAATATGCTCGCCAGCGCGGTCGGGATCGTCGGCAATAGTCGCGCCACGCTCGACAGTCTCACGACCTTTGCAGCGGCCGAGGGCGTGGCCACGCCGGACATGCTGGCGGTGCCGTTGGGGACCGCCCCGCGGCTTGACGCGCCCGCCGATCCGCCGACGCCCGATCGAGCGACATTCGTCATGCTTGGGACGATCGAGGCGCGCAAAAACCATTTTCTGCTGCTGCAGATTTGGGCGCGACTGGTGCGCGCTTATGGCGGCAATGCCCCCCGGCTTCTGATCATCGGACAGCGTGGCTGGGAATGCGAAGAAGTGTTCGAGCTGCTCGATCGGAGCGAAGAATTGCGCGACGCGGTTATCGAAGCGGCCAATTGCAGCGACGCCGAGGTCGGTCGCCACTTGCGCGGCGCCCGCGCCTTATTGTTTCCGACGCTGGTCGAAGGCTATGGACTGCCGCTGATCGAAGCGCTCGCCATGGGGACTCCGGTGATTGCGAGCGACTTGCCCGTGTTCCACGAAGTTGGCCAGGAAGTGCCCGATTTCATCGATCCGCTCGACGGCCCCGCCTGGCAAGCAGCAGTCGAGGCATATTCTCGGATCGAGAGCGCCCCACGCAAGGCGCAACTCGCGCGGCTCGCTCATTTTCGCGCGCCGTCATGGGACGATCATTTTGCCAGCGTCAACACCTGGCTCGAAGCCCTGTGAGCAGCCGACGGCCCGCACAGTTTTTCGGCGACATTATCGACCAGTGACATCACCGCCGACTCGCTCGCCAGACCGCCGCGAACCAGGCACCGATCGACCAACACACGCCTGAACGCCTCGTAGAGCCCCGGTTCGGGGGGCGTAGGCGCGGACCAGAAGGTGTCGAGATGCCGCTGATGGGTCAGCCCGGCAATGTCGTAAATCGCCTCGCCGAGCGTGCAGACGGGTGTGCCGTTGGCGAGCGCCAAGGTCGCGGAGGTGCTGTTGACGCAGACAAGCCCGCGCGCGTCTTGCACCATGTCGTCGAGATCGCCGCCATCGACGAAATGCAATCGACCCTCAAGCTTGCGGCGGCGCGCCTGCGATCGAACGAATCGCGGCCAGCTGTAGAAGCTGCAATCCATGGGATGCGCTTTGAGCAACAGATGCGCTTCGCGCGGCGCGTTGGCCGCAAAGCTGCCGATCGTATAGGCAGCCGCGCTCTGCATGTCGGGAAAAGACGAGTGGGTGCGTATCTGATAGTCGCCCGACAATTGGAGCGGCAGAACGAAGGTCGGCTTGCCGGCGAGGTTGCGCAGGACCTCTTCGGCAGCTTGCCGCTTGCGCTTGGCGCCAAGGAATTTCCACAGCCAGCCAAGGCCTTCAATGATGATCGAGCCCGAGCGGTGCGAGCGATAATGGCGGTAGCGCAACCGCCCCAGCACGACATTGTGATAATGCCAGTAGGAATCACGCGACCGGCGCCGAAAGCTGGAGGTGATCGCGGGCATCTCGGGCTCGCGCGGCAATTGCCCGGCCTGGGAGATGAACCATGCCTTGTCGCGGCTTAGCGACGATCGCGCGTTGACCCCTTCAAGCTCTAGCGTCATCCAGTCGGGCCGCAGATAGCCTTCTTCGAGTACATGGGTGCGCACGTTGCGCCGCGCAGCGACGCCATGCGCCGAGACATGGTAGGGACGGCAATCGCCGTAGAGCAGAAGGTCGGTGATCTGGTGATCGCACAGGAATTGGTCGAAGAACACCGGCCATTCCGAAAAATCGTCGAGGAAATCCACTGCACCTGTCGGCCAATCGAGGCGATCGCCGCCGCTCAAATTGATCCGATGTACCGCCATCCCCCTCGACTCAATCTCCTGGGCGAGCATGTAAAAAAAGGGTCCTGGCGGGCCCTGCAGGAATAAGAAGGCACGTTGTTCGATGGGAACGCCCTGAATCATCGCGCGAATCTTTGGAGCTGCCGCCGGAGTTTGCCCTGGATGCGACGCGCGGCGACGAGCAACCCGCTCCGGGGCGATCCTCCCGCGCAAAGCCTGTCGACGACGACTTCCGCCGGACATGGCAGCCCGCTCAACGGGTCGAGATAGCGCGGATATAATAACAAGGTTGCGGCGACGAGTTCGTCGAGCGTGCGTTTGCTCGTCCGCCGAGCCGGAACGGGACCCAAGTCATGCGTCAATCCCCATCCTGCATAGAATGGCACGCCGTAAGTCGTTACATCCTTATGTCGCATCAACGCCTCAAAACCCGCCAGTGATGTGTTTACGTGAACCTCGTCAACCATAGCGATCAGCGAAGATATTGACACATCCGTTACAACCTTATCGGCGAATTTGCGACAGATTTGCTCAGGAATATTTCCCTTGCGATGGCCCGCCACCACATCGGGGTGCGGCTTGTAGATCAAATAGGCATCGGCCTCGCGCTCGCGCACCCGCTGCAGCAGTTCGCGGTTCGTAGCGAGGCCGGCACCGCCGGCGATGATCGAACGATCGTCCTCGACCTGGCCCGCGACCAATATGTGACGCTTTGTTGCATCGAAGCGTTTGAGGGTCGCACCGCCGCTGTCATATTTACCGAGTCCTGCGGCCACGATGGCTTCGCGCAACAGCGCGGCTCGCGAGACTAGCGCCTGACCGAAATCGCCATGCTCAAGCAGCCTCTCCAATTCGCTCGGCTGCGCGGGATCGAAATATGGGCCAAGGTGGTCGACCGTGATCGAAAGCGGAGGAATGCAGTCGGCGCCCAGCCCTTGCGAGCGCAAGAAGCCGTCCTCGACCTCGGCGAGCGGCGTGCCGCTGCGATCGAGTTTCTCGATAACGTCGGGGGACGCCTTTGAACGCCAGATCGCAACGACGCCATCCGCGCCCTCGCCGATTGATTTTCGAAAGAAGCCCCGACTGTCACCGCCGTTCCACAACAGGGGAAGCACGCTGTCCTGCTTCCAAAATGCAAAGCCTACCCCGCACGATATAAGGCGATTGCGGTCGATCATCGAGCGCCAGAATCCGCACAGCCCAATCACCCCGAGGAGATCAAGTCCCTCGCCACCGAAGGGATTGGCGTAACGGCCATCCGTGGACAGCGCGGCGGCGAGCAATGCATCGACGGTCTCGGTGCACCGCCGCGGTTGGCCACCGCAAGGATCGGCGATGTAAGCCGGGATATCTAGAATCGCCGCGACGAGCCGCACTTCGTCGTCGTCATCACAAACCAGCGCCCGGGCACCGCGCAGCATGTGCCACGGGTCAAACTCCCCAACGACCGTCAGGCATGCCAACGGCTCGGGAAGTGACGCGTCCAGCCATATCAACGGGTCGACATCCGCTTCGTCGAGCGTGGAACAGAATTTGAGCGCTGCGGTGGACCGGATGAGGAGATAGGTTGGCGGCAGGTCAGGCCGCTTACCCCAATATTTGCCTCCGACGCGCTGTTCGCAAATCAAGGCGATGCACGCGGCGAGGGAGACCGGCTTATCGACCACCCCCGGCAGGCGCGTGAACTCGTTGAACCGGCTTCCCGGGAAAGGCGGAACGCGAAGAAAAAGCGATTGCCGCGCGCCCGGGAATTTCGGGCGAACCGAAGCGTCATCAACCGCGGACACCGGCCTCTCCTTCCGGATCGTCCCGCACCGGGCAAGCTGCGATCAACATCAGCCGGCGCATCAACGTTTCCAATCGATCGAGCGGCACCGCATTGGGACCGTCCGAAAGCGCTTCCGCCGGTCGCGGGTGGCATTCCATGAACAGGCCATCGACCCCGACAGCCACCGCCGCCATGGCCAATGGTTCGACAAATTCGACCTGGCCGCCCGACCGATCGCCAAGCGCACCGGGTTGCTGGACGCTATGCGTTGCGTCGAACACCACCGGGCACTTCGTAGCTCGCAACTGCACGAGCGAGCGCATGTCGACGACGAGGTTATTATACCCAAAGTTCACTCCGCGTTCGCAGACCAGGAAATTATCGCTGTCATGCCCCGACCGAATGGCCGCGGCGCGCGCCTTTTCGATCACGGGCTTCATGTCGGCAGGCGCCATGAACTGCGCCTTCTTGATATTTGCCGGACGCCCGCTTGTCGCGACCGCTTCGATCAGATCGGTTTGACGGGCAAGAAACGCAGGTGTCTGGAGGACATCCACCACCTCCGCCACCGGCGCAACCTGTTCGACCGAGTGAACATCGGTCAGCACCGGCAGGCCGGTCTCCGCCCGAACTTTTTCGAGCACGCGAAGTCCCTCGTGCAGACCCAGCCCGCGGAATGAGGCGCCCGAGGTCCGGTTGGCCTTGTCGAAGCTCGCTTTGAAAATGATCAGAATGCCGAGACGCCCTGCCATGGCGCGCAGCGCTTCGCCGATCTCGAGGCACAATGACTCGCTCTCGATCACGCACGGGCCCGAGATGAGGAACGGCTTCGACGGGCTGATCGGCTGTCCGAGGAGGAGCTTCATGGTGCCTTCTAAAGGTTTAGCCGCTGCAATTCATGTTCGATGAGCTTGGCGTCGGTAGGGTTGTTGAGTTCAATCGTCGAGCCCTCGGGCGGTTCGCACACCACGGCTCCTACGCCAACGCCCATGTCAAGGAAACGCAATTGCTCGAGCCCTTCGGCAAGCTCCAGCGCCGACGGCGGAGCGGCAATATATGCCGTCAGGGCTGCGGGACGATAAGCATAAACGCCAAGATGGAGGTGGATCAGATCGGCCGCACCCTCGCCCGCCGCCGGAACGTACGGAATAACGGTCTTCGAAAAATACAGCGCCTGACGCTGGCGGTTGAACACCATGGTGGTCCCGCCAACGCGACCGGCAGCGCGATCCGCGATCAGGTGGCGATAAGTGTTGCCGCGGCATGGGATCGCCGGAGTGGCAACTTGCAGTCCCGGCTCTTCACACATGCGGTCGATTACCGCAGCGACGATGCGCGGCGGCGTAAGCGGCGAATCACCCTGAAAATTGATGA
>JBKJTQ010000079.1:0-9153 GCA_046589895.1 Sphingomicrobium sp. | reverse complement strand
CTGAAGGCGCGGGCGCATGATCTGAACGCCCTGGCCGACGGCGCTGGCTTCCTGTTTGCGGTGCGGCCGCTGGCGATCGACGAGGGCGGCGAGGCGCGCATCGTCCGCCTCGCGCATATAATGGCCGTTGGGATTTTCGAGCTTTTTAAGGTCGAACCGTGACGGCGACTTGCCGACATGGTCAAGGTCGAACCACTCGACCGCCTGCGCCAGCGCGATGATCTCGTCATCGCCATGCCCCCAGCCAAGGCGGAGGAGGTAATTGGCCAGTGCCTCGGGCAAAATTCCCATTTCGTCGCGATAGGCGTCGACTCCGAGCGCACCGTGACGCTTGCTCAATTTGGCGCCGTCCGCGCCGTGGATTAGCGGGATATGGGCGTAGGTCGGCTCGTTCCAGCACATTGCGCGAATGATCACGAGCTGGCGGAAGGCGTTGTTGAGATGATCGTCGCCGCGGATGATGTGGGTTACGCCCATGTCATGATCGTCGACCACGACCGCGAGCATGTAGGTCGGGGTGCCGTCAGAACGGAGCAGGACGAAGTCGTCGAGCTCGGCATTGGCGACCGTGACCCGGCCCTGGACGAGGTCGTCGATGATCGTTTCGCCGTCACCGGGCGATTTGATGCGGACGACGTGGAGCTGACCTTCCTGTTCGGCGCCTGGCGCGCGGTCGCGCCATTCGCTGTCGAGGCGGAACGGACGGCGCTCGGCCTGTGCCGCTTCGCGGCGAGCGGCGAGTTCGGCGGTCGACAGATAGCAGCGATAGGCGGCGCCGCGCTCGATCAGCTCATGCGCGACCTCGGCATGGCGCTGTTCGAACTGCGACTGTAAATAGGGATCTCCGTCACCCTCGATCCCCAGCCACGACAGCCCGTCATGGATCGCTTCAATCGCCGGTTGGGTCGAGCGCGCGCGGTCGGTATCCTCGATGCGCAGAAGGTATTTGCCTTTATGGTGGCGCGCGAACAGCCAGTTGAATAACGCCGTGCGCGCCCCGCCGATATGGAGGAAACCGGTCGGCGAGGGGGCGAAGCGCGTCACCACGCCGGTGGAGGGAATGCTTGCGCTGGTCATATTTTGCTGCTTGCGCTGAGGCGCGCTTTCCTTTGTCTTGCCGGACCAGATGGATTGGGTGAGCGCCCCTAACATAGAGGATGCCCCGCTGGAACATGCGCCGACGCGCTTTTCCTTCGCTTTCGTGCGGCGCCTCGACACCAGCATCGAAGCCTTTCTCGAGGCCGAGCGCGGGCAATTGCCCTTATGGTTCGTTGCCGCCTTCGCTAGCGGAATCGCGGCGTGGCTGTGGTTGCCGGGTCCGCACCAGTGGGGGGCGTTCATCATCCTCGCGCTGGCGATCGCGGCGGGGGGTTTGGCGTGGGGGCAGGGACGGCTTGGCCGCTCGCTGCTGCTCGGCGGGCTCGCGCTTGGCGCGGGGTGCGGGCTGATCTGGGGGCGGAGCGCGCGGGTCGCGGCGCCGCGGCTCGAACGGCCGATGATCGCGATGATCGATGCGCGAGTCGAGCAGGTCGAGCAGCTCGTCGCCAAGGATGATATTCGTCTGACGCTGGCGCCGGGCGGAGCGATGCCACGCCTCCGGCTGTCGCTGCCCGCCAAGGATGCGCCCGAGGGACTGGGACGCGGGGCGCGAGTTCGGGTCAAGGCGCGGGTCCAGCCGCCTCCGCCGATGCCGCTTCCCGGGGGCCACGATTTCGCCCGCGACGCCTGGTTCGCCGGGCGCGGCGGGGTCGGGCGCGCGATCGGGCCGGTCGAACTGGTGGAACCGTCGAGCGGAGGCGGGCTCGACCGCGTGCGCGACCGGCTTGGCTCGCATATCCGCGCGCGACTGCCCGGGTCGAACGGCGGCGTCGCGGTGGCGCTTGCCAATGGCGATCAGGCGGGGGTGAGCGAGTCGGATGCCGAGGCGATGCGGCGCTCGGGGCTGACCCATTTGCTGTCGGTCAGCGGGCTGCATATTGCCGCGGCGGTCGGTGCGGCGATGCTGCTGTCGCTTCGCCTGCTGTCGCTGAGCGAGCGATTGGCGTTGCGCTTCAACCTTGTGCTGGTCGCGGCGGGGGTCGGAGCGCTCGCCGGTGTCGGCTATACCCTGCTCACCGGAATGCAGGTGCCAACGATGCGCGCGTGCATCGCGGCGTTGCTCGTGCTTGGCGGGATCGCGCTCGGGCGCGAGGCGATCAGCTTGCGGCTGGTCGCGGTCGGGGCGCTGCTGGTGCTGCTATTCCGGCCCGAGGCGCTGGCGGGGGCGAGCTTTCAGCTTAGCTTCGCCGCGGTGACGTCGATAATTGTGCTCCACCAGACGCGCTGGGCGCGCGCGCTGCTCGGTCCGCGCGAGGAAGGCTGGCCGATGCGACTGCTGCGCGGACTGCTCGGATTGTTGCTCACCGGGCTGGTGGTCGAGCTCGCGCTGATCCCGTTCGCGCTGTATCATTTCCACAAGGCGGGACTGTACGGCGTCGGCGCCAACCTCATCGCTATTCCGCTGACCACCTTCGTCGTGATGCCGTTGGAGGCGCTTGCACTGCTGCTCGACAGCATCGGGCTGGGCGCACCCTTGTGGGTCGCGACCGGCTGGTCGATCGATTTGATCCTCGACCTTGCGCATCGCGTCGCGGGAGCAAAAGGGGCGGTGACGATGCTGCCGACGATGCCGCGCTGGGCCTTTGCCGCGATCGTGTTCGGCGGGCTGTGGATAGCCTTGTGGCGGGGCAAGATCAGGCGCTGGGCGGCGGTGCCGCTGCTCATCGGCGCGGCGGGCGCGGTGGCGGCGCCGATCCCCGATTTGCTCATCACCGGGGACGGCGAGCATCTTGCGATCGTCCGCCCCGATGGCGTGCCGGTGCTGCTTCGCGCAAAAAGCGGCGACTTCGTCCGCGGGATGATGAGCGAAGCGGCGGCGTTCGATGGCGACCCGCTGGCGCTTGAGGAACAGCCGTTCGCGCGCTGCTCGCGCGACGCCTGCGTCGCCGATGTGGTGCGCGATGGGCGCGCGTGGCGGCTGCTCGCGATCCGTAGCCGCGACCGAATCGCATGGGAGACACTCACCGCGGCGTGCCGCGATGCCGATATTGTCGTCGCCAGCCGCCGCCTGCCGCGCGGCTGCACCCCGCGCTGGCTAAAGCTCGACCGCGCCGCGCTGGCGCAAAGCGGTGGAGTTATATTATACCTCGGCGACGCCCCCTACGTCCTGTCCGTCGGGATTCGACTGGGCCGGCATCCGTGGCGCCAATGACTTAAATTCGCTTTTCAACTCTATCAGCTACAGTGAGAGGAATTTGACATGCCGCAATTCATTATCGAACGCGAGATGTCGGGCGCAGGACGGCTCGATGGTGCCGCGCTTAAGGGCGCGAGCGAGGGGAGCTGTTCGGTGTTGCGGGCGCTCGGACCCGACATTCAATGGGTTCACAGCTATGTCACAGACGATAAAATCTATTGCGTTTACCGCGCGCCGAACGAGGAATTGATCCGCCGCCACGCCGATCAGGCTGGTTTTCCGGCGAATAGTATAGCCCAGGTTCGGGCGACGATCGATCCCACCACCGCCGAGTGAAGGGCTAGACATCGCTCCACACGGCGAGTTCGTTTCCGCCAGGATCGATGAAATGGAAGCGGCGGCCGCCGGGGAAGGAGAAGATCGGCCTGGCGACGATCCCGCCCGCGTCACACACTTGATCTAATGCGGCCTCGAGCGCGGCGACGCGGATCACGGGGAGCGGCGCCGACAGCGCATCTTCCTGCGCTCCATTCAATCCGACATCGACCGTCCCGCCGGTCGTCGCGGCATAATCGGGGCCGTAATTCTCGAACGTCCAACCAAACGCCTTGGCATAAAAAGCGCGCGTCGGCTCGTGCGCGGTGGCGCTTGGCAATTCGACATAATCGATGCGGGGCTCGCTCATGGCACTGTCCTCAATAACGGCGGATGAGGCCCGCGAGACGGCCCTGGATCTGGACTTGCTCGGGGCGATAGCGCTGCGCCGCATAATGGCGATTGGCGGGGTCGAGCAGGATCATCTGGCCGTCACGGCGGAAGGTTTTGAGCGTCGCTTCGGCCTCGTCGATCAGCGCGACGACAATCTCCCCGTCGCGCGCGGTGTCGACCTTGCGGATGAGCGCGAAGTCGCCGTCGAGAATGCCTTCCTCGATCATCGAGTCGCCCGACACTTCAAGCGCATAATGTTCGCCCGGGCCAAGCAAAGCGGCAGGGACGGCAAAGCCTTCGGTTCCCTGGAGCGCCTCGATCGGGGTGCCCGCGGCAATCTTGCCATGCATCGGGATTTCAATCGTGTCGTTGGCCGCCGTGGTAATGACCGCACGCGCGGCGAGAACGGCAGAGACAGGTGTGCTGACCTCGGGCATTTTGACCACTTCGAGCGCGCGCGCTCGATTGGGCAAACGGCGGATGAACTGCCGCTCCTCAAGCGCCGAAATGAGGCGGTGGACGCCAGATTTGGACTTGAGCTCAAGCGCCTCGCGCATCTCGTCGAAGCTCGGGCTAACCCCGGTTGCGGCCAGGCGGTCGTGAATGAAACGCAACAGCTCATGTTGCTTGACGGTGAGCATCGGCGATCCCCTTCGGAACGAACGGGGAACGTGTAGGAAACGAAGCGAGCGCCGTCAAGCGCCTTCGCAAGTCATCGCGACAAACGCCGCGATCAGCGCGGCGCCGTGAGGGGTGGCGATGCTTTCGGGATGGAACTGGATGCCGTGCGCGGGCGCGTCACGGTGGCGCATGGCCATGAGGGTGCCATCCTCGCTCCACGCATTGGGGATCAGCGCTTGGGGAAGATTGGCGATCGCGAGGCTATGATATCGTGTGGCGGGGAAGGGCGACGGGAGGCCCGCGAACAATCCGCTGCCGTCGTGGCGGACATCGGCGATCTTGCCGTGCATCGGCACGACGCGGATCACTTCGCCGCCGCAGGCGAGTGCGAGCGCCTGATGCCCGAGGCAGACGCCAAGCAAAGGGCGGCGCTGGGCGATGCACGCGGCGGCGAGCGCGAGCGAGATTCCCGCGTCGCGCGGGGCGCCGGGGCCCGGCGAAATGACGATTCCATCGCGCCCCGCCTCAAGCGCGCGCGCGACGTCGATCGCGTCATGGCGCACGACCGCAACCTCTGCCCCCGCGATGCGCAACGTATCGGCGAGCATGAAGGTGAAGCTATCGACATTGTCGAGCAGGAGCAGGCGCGGCGCGGTCATCGGTGGTCAGCCACCGCCCGCTCCCGCGATCAACTGCCGCTGCTGGTCAGCCGGGCACGCGCCGCGGCAATCGCCTTTTCGTTGCGCTTGACCCCGACATCCTTGCGCACCGCGGCGAGGAACTGCTCGGCGAGTTCCTGCGACGCCGGTTGCTGGAACGAACCTTGAACCTGGCTGATCAGCGACGGCTGGGTCGCGGCATTCCCCGGCGTGATCGAACCCGCGCGCACGACGAAATAGCCGAGGCCCTTGGGATCGGCGACCATTCGGCTCTTGCCCGTCGAGAGCGAAAAGAGAATCCGCATCGGCGCGGCAATTTCGGGAGGAACCTGCGACAGCTGGAGTCGGCGCGCACCGAAGGGTTGGACCCGTGAGACGCCTTCGCCGGCTTGCCGGGCAGCATCAGCCATCGACACTCCGCGCCCGACCTTGGTCGCGATCCCCGCCGCCACCGCGCGCGCGCGATCGGACGCTCGCTTGGCAATCCAGTCACCCGTTATTCGCTCGCGGATCTGCGCCAGCGGGGCTGGGGCGGCACTGACGATCCGGCCGACCCCGACCAGAAGATAGCCCGCGTCATTGGGGAGCGTTTCGACCACTGGGTCGTCATCGGGGGTCAGCTCGAAGCCGCTCTTTAGCGCGGGCGCCTGAGTGGCAGGGAAGCGGTAAGCCGGGTTGGCGCGGTCGGCGCCAGCGCCGGTAATTAGCGGAGTTTCAGTCAGGACGAGGCGATTGGCCCGGGCCGCATCGGCGATACTCGACCCCCCCTCGATCGCTTCCTCGACCTTGGCGACGAGGTCGAGCAATGCCTCCTTGCGTTTTTCGGCGGTGAGCCGCGTAACGATTTCGCCACGCGCCTCGGCAAGACTGCGGCCCGCCTCGCGCCGCACCGAATCGATGCGCACGACGTGCCAGCCGAAATCGGATTGGACCGGTCCGACGATCGTTCCCGAGGCCGCGGCAAAGGCCGCGCCGGCGACCCTTGCTCCGGCAAGCGCGGTGAACTGTTGGCGGGTCTGCGGCCCGACGCTGATATCTTCGGCGCTAAGGCCCGCGGGCGCGGCCGCGGCGACGAAGCTCGCCCCGCCGCGCGCGCGCGCCGCAATGGCGTCGGCAACCGCTTTTGCCGGCACCACCGCCTGGCTGATCACCCGCGTCTCGCTCCCGCCATAGATCGCGCTATTGCCCGCATAATTAGCCGCGATTTCACCTTCGGTCGGGGCGACATTCACGTCCTGCTCGGGACCGATCGCGGCGATCCGCAGCACGCGCTGCTCGGGAACGGTGTAGCGCTGTTTGTTCTGGGCATAATAGGCCTGAAGGTCGCCCGGCGTCGGCGCGGAGCCGGCGCGGAAACGCGCGGTATCGACCAACACCATTTCGCCACGGCGCTGCTCAAGCAGCATCGAGGCGTAGGGCGTCGCCACGCCAACCGGGACGCGCGCATTGGCAGCGACGGGCCCGAGCATCAGGCGCCGCGCAAGATCGCCTTCGAACAGGCGCCGCATCGTGGCATCGGTGAGCCGTTGTTGCGACAAAAATTGAGCGTAGGCGTCCTGACTGAATTTCCCGTCGAGCCCGCGCGTCTGCGGCAGGCTGGCGATTTCAGCGTCGATCAGCTTTCGCGAGATGAGCAGGCCGGTGTCGCGCGCGAAGCTCTTGACCGCGGCGTCGTCGGTCAACTGGTCGATCAGTTCGGGGGCGCTGCGCGCAACCGTGGCGTAGGTCGCCTCCGGATTCTGCTGCCGCGCGGCATCGAGCAGTCGCTCCATCCCCATCGAAAAGTCGCGATCGGTGACCTGTTCCTCGCCGGTCTTGACCAGTGTTCCATTGCTCGCGCCAAAGGCGCCGCCTCCGAATCCGCTGATATCAGCAAGCGCGAAGCTGGCGAAAATGGCGATCACGAAGAGGGCGAGGACGACCGTGCCGAGCTTCGATTTGGAGAAATTGCGGAAGGAGGAAAGCATGAAGGCCGGGCTCGCGCTTTGATGTTTGGGACGCGCCGCTTTAGAGGCGGGGCGACGCGGCGGCAAGCAGCCGCTTGAAGGCAAAGGGCGAGCAAGATGGATCGACGGCGGCTGATCGCGGGCAATTGGAAGATGAACGGCTCGGCCGCCGCGCTTGGCGAAGTCGCGGCCATCGCCCACGCCGCCGCGCACTATGACAACGTCGGTGTTGCTCTGTGCCTGCCAGCGACGCTGATCGCGCGCGCCGCTGCCACCGCCCCCAGCCTGGCGATCGGCGGGCAGGACGTCCACGCAGCGGCCAGCGGCGCCCACACCGGCTGTATCTCGGCGGCGATGCTGGTCGATGCCGGGGCGATCCTGACGATCGTCGGGCATAGCGAGCGGCGTCAGGACCAGCATGAGAGCAACGTCGACGTCCGCGCCAAGGCCGAAACTGCACTTGCTGCGGGGTTGAGTGTGATCCTGTGCGTTGGCGAAAGCGATAAAGTCCGTTCCAGCGGCGATGCCGTGGCCCACGTCAGCGCCCAACTCGACGCCTCCTTGCCCGCCGCCCCGTCGGACCCATTACGCCTCTCGATCGCCTACGAACCGATCTGGGCAATCGGCACCGGCAAGGTCGCCAGCGTGAGCGACATCGCCGAAATGCACTTTGCCCTCCGCCAGCGCCTCCTCGCTGCTTACGGCGCGTCGGGCCAAGCGATGCGCCTCCTCTACGGCGGCTCGGTGAAAGCAAGCAACGCAGCAGAAATCTTCGCCGTCCCCAACGTCGACGGCGCGCTGGTCGGGGGCGCGAGCCTAACGTCAGCCGATTTCGTCCCGATCGTCGAGGCGCTAGGCTTTCCCTCCCCTTGTGGGTGAGGGCGACTCAAGCGCAGCTTGAGCAAGGTGAGGGGCCGTGCCCACTCCCGACTCCACCGCCCCGATGCACCAATTAGCTCAGGCTTTCCAGGATATCACTCAGCGTGGCGATCGCCGTCAACCGAGGGCACTTCACGCCCCAAGTTGGCACCCTGACTAAACGCTGTCCTACACCCTTCGCGCCTGTCATGTTCCTTGCGCGGCACCCTTGGCCGCAGGCTCTTTGAGATTGTCGATGTGCCAGATTCAGCAACCGCTGCCTCCACGCCTCCCCTCGAAAATGGTAGGCCTCCCGGAGACTTTAGTGAACTTAGGACCGTAAGGAAGCCACCGTGCGAGAGCGGTGAACAAGTGACGCGCGCCGCCGCTGCACCCGCAAACGCGTTGAATCGTCGCCCTTTCGTCGCTAAGTGCCGCAAAACCTCGTTCCGAAAGCGCCAGCCATGTTCACTTTCCTGCTCATCCTCCAGACGCTCGTCGCGGCGAGCCTCGTGCTGGTCATCCTGATGCAGCGCAGCGAAGGCGGTGGGCTCGGGGTGGGCGGATCGTCGTCGGGGTTCATGACGGCGCGCGGCGCGGCGGATTTTCTCACTCGCGCGACCTCCGTGCTCGGGGGGGCGTTCATCGTCCTGTCGATCCTGCTCGCGGCGATTGCCGGGGCGACTCGCGAAAGCCCGCAGATTGATACTTCGCTCGCGCGGCCGATCTCGGAAACCGCGCCCACCCCCGGACCGGCCACCGCGCCCACCACCCCTCAGCAAGCCCCGGGCGTCCCCCTCGCGCAATAAGCGCGTGACCTGAATTCGCGATTAAATCGATTCGGGCGCTTGCCAGCAGGCGGGGGCTATCCTTAAGGCTCGTCTCCCATGACGCGGTATATTTTCATCACCGGCGGCGTGGTCTCCTCGCTTGGCAAGGGCTTGCTCGCCGCTTCCTTGGGCGCTCTTCTCCAGGCGCGCGGCTATTCGGTCCGCATCCGCAAGTTCGACCCCTATCTCAACGTCGATCCGGGAACGATGTCGCCCTACCAGCATGGCGAGGTCTATGTCACCGACGACGGGGCGGAGACTGACCTCGATCTTGGTCATTACGAGCGCTACACCGG
>JBKJTQ010000169.1:0-4768 GCA_046589895.1 Sphingomicrobium sp. | reverse complement strand
GGTCGGGCATCCTTAATGCGGCGCGGCGCCCGATTCGGGGGATTGGGTTAAACATTGGAACGCCGACCCGTGGCTGCTTGCTCCCCGTTGGCCTGAAGTCATTCTATGAAACCGGATTCCGGCGACGCCGCTCGGCAAGCGCCGCTTATGCGCGCTCGCGCTGTTGCGGCTGGCGTGGCGGCTGATCGCCCCCGTGGCCGGTCAACGACGCCGACACCGCGGGATGGCAAGCGCTCGCGGCGCACGCGACGCAAGCCCATCGCGCAAGCGTTTCGATTGCTTTTGGACCAGTCGAAAGGCGCGCCGGGATGCAAGCCGATGGATACTATTGAAAAGGTCCAGCCACGGCGTTTTTAGAGTTGGTGAGCAAACTTGCGGGCTCGATGCGGTTTTTCCCGTTTTCCGCCAAAACCGCCCGCCCCAGCCGCCGTCTGATTTTTCAACAGTAACGGTGGAAAGCGGGCATTCGTTTCGATCGGGTTTGCCACGGCAAATGAGCGCACATCTGAAACAGTTAATGACCGAAGAAGGCTGCCCAGCAACAAATGTTCCGCCGAAGGCAGCAAGGCAGCAACTGAGGGCAGATTAAGACAGCGGTCGGCCATTGCGTTGACAATGATCAGCCAAAGCCAGGCTATCTCCCGATCATTTGCGTTTCGAAATTTCTAGACGAGACAGCTAACGTTTGTGACCAGCCTCGCGCGCTGCCACTATCCAATGATGATTCATGACGTCTCAATCTTAGGCCTTTTGTTTGTAGGCGGGATGTGGGCCGGGGCGCAGAATGCGCTGGCGGGCGGGGGGTCGTTCGTAACCTTGCCGATCCTGATGTTGACGGGTCTGGACGCGCGGCTAGCGAACCTCACATCGACTGTGGCCTTGTTCCCCGGCCAGATCGTCGCGGGTTTCCAGGGACGCGCAATGGCCAAAGGATCTATTCCTGACGGCGGAGCTTCATCGATGGGCGCGCTCGCCGCGATCAACCTGTCAGGTGGCGCGATCGGCGCGGGACTGCTGTTGGCAACGCCATCGCGAACGTTCGCCGATCTCGTCCCTTGGCTCGTGCTGTTCGCGACATGCCTGTTCATCGCCAGCAGCTTCGCCCCCCGAGTACAGGCGCCCCCACGCACCCTCCGCCCGATCCTGTTCGGCGCGGCGCAATTTCTAATCGCGATCTACGGAGGCTATTTCGGCGGTGGCAACGGTTTCCTGATACTCGCGGCGCTCTCGCTGGCGGGCGTGGCATCGCGCAGCGCCGTCGCATTGAAGAACATCCTCCTCGCGCTGATCAATGCCGCCGCCGTGCTAATATTCGTGCTGTCGGCACGCGCGGTCTTGGACAAGGCCGCGGTGGTCGGGGCCGGCGCGCTACTCGGCGGGATCGCCGGCGTATGGGTCTTGCGCCGGATCGACGAACGGATCCTGCGCGCCGTCGTCACGGCGATCGGCCTGACGCTGACGGCGTGGCTGTTTGCGGCCGGCTAGCCGCCGTTCATCAAAACTCCAGCGCGGCACTGACATAATAATAAGCGCCGCTGAACCCAAATTGATTTGAATTTCGCGAATAGGGAATCTGACCATTCGAGTAAGCGCTAGCCTCGCCGACAAACCCATCCCGCTTGTTGTTGTACTTGTCGGGATAGGTATCGAAGATGTTGTTACTGCCCGCCGTCAGGTTCAATCGCTCTGTCGCCTTAAAACTTATGCTGGCGTCGAAAATCGCCTTGCCTTCGAACGTTTGCACGCAGCGCTTCGCCGTGTCGCATTTAACGTTGTTGTCCAGCGCCGACAGGCCGAGGCTAAATGCCTTGACCTTGCCAAAGTAAGTGCCGCGCGCGGTGGCGGTAAAGGCGCCATGTTCGACCTTGATCCCGCCCAGGATCTTTGCCTTGGGAATGGCGACTTCGATCAGTTCGATCGACGTCTGATCGAGGAGCTGCAAGCCTTGGTTTAACGCGGTGGCCCCGACCAGGATTGGCGCGGGGGTTGCGCGTTGGCGCACCACCTCGGTGTCGTTGTACGACGCGGCAAGGCTTAGATCGAGCTTGGTACCGGCGCTAAAGCTCGTGCGATACGTGGCAACGAAGTCCACGCCGCGCGTCCGCGTGTCGATCTGGTTGTTGAAGAAAGAGATTTCGTTGTTGGTCGGGAACAGCGCCTTGATCGCGGGAAAATCGTCGGTTTTCAGCCCCTGGCTGATCGTGATCCGGTCTTTTATTTTGATCTGGTAGGCATCGAGCGTCGCGGTAAAGCGCCCGCCCAGGAAGCGCCCCAGGTCCGCCGTCACACCAACACTGATGTCATCCGAGATTTCGGGTTTAGGCTGAGGCACGCCCAGCGTAACGAGGCGCGGATCGTCGCTGGACACCTGTTGTGTCTGAACGACGGTATTGTTCTGCGCGGTCGAGGTCAGCACGCGATTACCGATCTGCGCGAGCGAGGGTGCGCGGAAACCGCGATTATAGGAGCCGCGCACGGCAAAGCTTTCGGTGATCTTGTAGCGTGCGGCCAGCTTGCCCGACACGTTGCCGCCAAAGTCGCTGTAATTTTCGTACCGCAGCGCAGCGGCGACGAGAAATGCATCGCTAAAGTCGAGTTCGGCGTCGACGAACCCAGCATAATTATTGCGGTTGATATCGATCTCGTCTCGATCGGCAATCCCCGGTCGCGCGCTTGAGCCAACGAACTTGCCGCTCACAGCCAGCGGGCCGGTAATGTATGATTCCAGATCGCCGCGCATAACCTTAAAGTCATCGCGGCGCGCCTGTGCACCAAAGGCGATGTTAAGCCCTTTCAGCCCGGCAAAACCATCGAATGCTTTTGAGCCGTTTAGTTCGGCGATATACTGGCCGAAATTGGTCCGGCCGACATAAAATTCCGTCGGGGACGCAGCGCCGAGCGACGGATTGACCGTGTTGTTGATCGATTGGTCGAGCTGATTGTGACCGTAGCCGAGCGAGGCGTCGAACTTATACCCCGAGCTGGTCTCATACGTCCCGCCGACAACCCCCGAATAATCCTTCGAGGTCCCGGGGATGACGGGTACATAGCCGTCGGGAAAGATGCTGAGCGTTGAATTTAAACGGTTCGCCGCCGAGCGGAAGAAGCCGTAGGCGACGATATCCTTTTGCGAATAGCCCCCGAAGGCATAAATGTTGATGTCGTCGGTCAACGGGATCTGCGTGTTGACGAACGCCTGGTAGGTGCGGTTCTTGTTCGACCCGAAATTTCCGATGACGAACGGCGTCAACGGATACACCCCCCGGTCCACGCGAGGGTTCGCGGTTGTATAAGGGAAGGTGGGCGTCGGACCGGTTGTGCGATAATTGGCGGGCGTGGTGGGATAGAGCGCGCCGTCGAACGTGTCGGACCGATTGGTGCCTGCAAAGTCGAAAAATTCGAGCGAATAGTTGAAGAACCCGCCATCGCCGCCGATCCGGAATCCGTGGTTGAAGGCAATCTTGTACGTCTCGCCGTCGCCTTCGTTGTAAACGCCAGCGGTTGCATCGATTATGCCGCCATTCGAGCCGTCATTGAGCACCAGATTGACGATCCCCGCGATCGCGTCCGAGCCATATTGTGCGGCGCCCCCGTCGCGCAACACTTCGATGCGCTTGATCGCCGAACTCGGAATGCTGTTGAGATCGGTGACCACCGTTCCGCGCCCTGGCGCGACATTGAGGTTCAGTGCGGAGAATTGGTGACGGCGCTTGCCGTTGATCAGCACCAGGACCTGGTCTGGACCAAGCCCGCGCAGCGACGCCGGATCGGCGTAATTGGTCGCGCCGTTGACGCCATATTTCGATGAATTGAACGACGGCGACGTAAATTGTACCTGCTGCCCGAGATCGGTTTGCCCAGTGGTACGCAACTCTTCGGAATTGACGACGTCGACGGGGACGGGACGTTCGACGTCCGTCCGCGGTCGTCCGCGCGATCCGACGACGACGATTTCCTCGCCTGACTCAGCCTCCTCTGCGGCTTCGCCGGGCTTGGACTCCTGGGTCGCGGTTGCATTGGCACCAGGCGTTGTCACGCTTCCGGTCGTCTGCGCCGCCACAGGGCTGGCCATCAGCGCAATCAATCCAACACCGCACAGCAAGGTTGCGTCGAAGCTCGTCATCATGGTTCTCCCCGAAAGTCATAGTCGGTGTTGCATATCACTTGTGGGTCTCCCGGCACGTCCAAGACCGAAGTATCATCAGCGTCGCCGCGCGCCAGCGTCAGACGCAATTGCTCGGTGTCGAACGCTCCCATCCGCTTGGCAGTGACGAGCCAGTGCCATGAACGAGGGTGAGCTTGCGCCCCTGATCGCCCGGCTCATAACGCGTGCCCCTCCTTGATCATTCTGTCTTCGATGTCGGGCAAGGTGAGCGCGCTGCCTCGTTTCATGGCTTCGTCCAATTCGTCTTTGTCGAGCTTGCCTTCCCATCGCGCGACGACGATCGCAGCGACGGCATTGCCGATGAAGTTGGTCAGGCTGCGGCACTCGCTCATGAAGCGGTCGACACCCAGGATCAGTGCCATCCCCGCGACCGGAAGCGACGGCACGATCGACAAGGTTGCGGCGAGCGTGATGAACCCCGCGCCGGTAACTCCGGCGGCACCTTTCGAACTGATCATGGCGACGCCGAGCAACAGCAATTGGTCGCCGATCGACAATTCGATGTTGCACGCCTGGGCGATGAACAAGGCAGCGAGGGTCATGTAGATGTTGGTACCGTCGAGGTTGAAGGAATAGCCCGTCGGCACAACAAGCCCGACAATC
>JBKJTQ010000129.1:0-9800 GCA_046589895.1 Sphingomicrobium sp. | reverse complement strand
CCAGAATCTGCTCGCGCTGCGCTTCGCCAATTCGGCGTTTGAGCCGCTGTGGAATTCGGCCCACATTGACCATGTTCAGATCAGCGTCGCCGAGACCGTCGGGCTCGAAGGCCGCGCGGATTATTATGATGGCGCGGGGGCGCTGCGCGACATGGTCCAGAATCATATGCTGCAATTGCTCGCATTGGTGGCGATGGAGCCGCCGGCCGACTTCGACGCCACCTCGGTGCGCGACGAGAAGGTCAAAGTGCTGCGCTCGCTTCGCCCGATCCGCGCCGACGAGGTCGCCAATCGCGCGGTCACCGGCCAGTATCGCGACGGCGCTGTCGGCGGGGCGCCGGTTCGCGCTTATGCCGACGAATTGGGGCGGGCGTCGGATACCGAGACGTTCGTCGCCTTGAAGGCTTATGTCGACAATTGGCGCTGGGCTGGCGTTCCCTTCTACCTGCGCACCGGCAAGCGCATGCCCGACCGCAAGACCGAGATATTCATTCAGTTCAACTGCGTCCCCCATTCGATGTTCGCCAAGCGCGGGGCCAAGACGCAGGCCAATAAATTGATCATCTCAATCCAGCCCGAAGAGAATATCCGGCTGATGGTGATGGCCAAGACCCCTGGGCTCGACCGCGACGGCATCCGCCTGCGCGAAGTCCCGCTCGATGTCGGGCTGGCTAACGCCTTTGCCGACACGCGGCGGCGGATCGCGTATGAGCGGCTGCTGCTTGATTTGATCGAAGGCGACCCGACCTTGTTCGTGCGCCGCGACGAGGTCGAGGCGCAGTGGCAGTGGATCGACGGCGTGCGCGCCGCATGGGCCGAAGCAGGAACGACCCCTAAGATTTATAGCGCGGGAAGCTGGGGCCCATCGGCCGCAATTGCGCTGACCGAAAGAGACGGAGTGCACTGGCATGATTGAAGCCGAATTTTGGGATTATGACAGCGAAGATGAAATGGCCGCCGCGGTGGCGGGCGATGTCGGATTCATCATCGACAGCGCGATCGACGCGCGCGGCAATGCACTGATTGCTCTCCCCGGCGGCTCTACCCCCGGCGCGATCTTCTCGAAGCTCGCCGAGGCCAGCCTGCCGTGGAAGAAGGTCACGATCATCCCGACCGACGACCGGCTGGTCAAGATGGACAATGATCTGAGCAACATCCGCATGATCGCGAGCTACTTCATCCGCTCGGGCGCGCGAATATTTCCGATCGCGGCCGAGATCGCCGATTATCGCCTCGCGGGCAATTCGGCTGATGCCCGGTTGCAGGATCTGCCATGGCCGCCCGACCTCGTGTGGCTCGGGGTGGGCGAGGATGGGCATACCGCGTCGATCTTCGCCGGCCCCGACCTTGAGGATGCGCTCAACGCCCCCAAGGCGCGGCGCGCGGTCGGGGTGATGCCCGATCCGCTCCCCGCCGAGGCACCGGTAGCGCGCGTGACGCTGACCCGCGCCTCGATCCTCGCCGCCAAAACGATCCTCGTCACCATCACCGGGCAAAAGAAGCGCGACCTGCTCGAGCAGGCGATCGAGGATGGTCATTCATCGAAGCTGCCGATCGGGCGCGTGCTCGCCGAGTGCGACCAGCCGATCGACATTCACTGGCGGCCCTGATGGCACTCGACTCGCGTATCGCCGCCGTCACCGATCGGATTATCGAGCGCTCGCGGCCGACCCGCCAGCGCTACCTCGATCTGATCCGCGACGAAGGTGAGCGCGGTATCGACCGGCCACGGCTGAGCTGCGGCAATTTCGCGCATGGCTTTGCCGCCGCGGGGGAAGATAAAGCCGCGATCCGGGGCATGCGCGCGCCCAACATCGGGATCGTCACGGCCTATAACGACATGCTCTCGGCGCATCAGCCCTACGGCCGCTATCCCGAGCAGATCAAGATTTTCGCGCGCGAGGTCGGCGCCACCGCGCAGGTCGCGGGTGGGGTCCCGGCAATGTGCGATGGGGTGACACAAGGCCAGCCGGGGATGGACCTATCGCTGTTCAGCCGTGACACGATCGCACTGTCGACCGCGATCGCATTGAGCCATGGCATGTTCGAAGCCGTCGCGATGCTAGGCATTTGCGACAAGATCGTCCCCGGGCTGTTGATCGGGGCGCTTCGCTTCGGCCATCTGCCGACCTTGCTGATACCTGCGGGGCCGATGCCCTCGGGGCTCGCCAACAAGGAGAAACAGCGCGTCCGCCAATTGTTCGCGGAAGGCAAGGTCAGCAAGGAGGAATTGCTCGCCGCCGAGGCCGCGTCCTACCATGGCGCGGGGACCTGCACCTTTTACGGCACCGCCAATTCCAACCAGATGATGATGGAGCTAATGGGGCTTCACATCCCCGGCGCCGCGTTCGTCAATCCCGGCACCCCGCTGCGCCAGGCGCTGACGCGCGCGGCGGTGCACCGGCTGGCCGACCTCGCCGCGACCAAAACGCGCCCGGTCGGCCAGGTCGTCGACGAGCGCGCGATCGTCAACGCCGCGATCGGGCTGCTCGCGACCGGAGGATCGACCAATCATGCGATTCACATCCCCGCGATCGCGCGCGCCGCGGGGGTCCTGATCGATTGGGAGGACCTTGATACGCTGTCGGCGGCGGTGCCATTGCTCGCGCGCGTTTATCCCAATGGCTCGGGCGACGTGAACGACTTCCACCATGCCGGGGGGATGGCGTATATCACCCGTACCCTGCTCGACGCCGGACTGCTTCACGGCGACATCTTGAGTGCGGGTGCGGATGAATTTGCGGCTTATGCGACCGCGCCACGGCTCCAAGGCGAGGCGCTGGCATGGAGTGAAGTCGGCGATTCCACCAACGACGACATGCTCCGCCCGCTCGCCAATCCCTTCCTCCATGACGGCGGGATGCGGCTGGTCGCCGGCAACCTCGGCCGCGCCATCTTCAAGACCAGCGCGGTGGTTGAGGATCGCTGGACGATCGAGGCGTCGTGCCGGATATTCTCCGACCAGGATTCAGTGCTGATGGCGTTCAAGGCGGGCGAGCTCGACCGCGACGTGGTCGTGGTGGTCCGGTTCCAGGGCCCGCGCGCCAACGGCATGCCCGAATTGCACAAGCTTACTCCGGCGCTCGGGGTCCTCCAGGACAAGGGCCATAAGGTCGCGCTGGTCACCGACGGGCGGATGTCGGGGGCGAGCGGCAAAGTCCCCGCCGCGATCCACGTTTCACCCGAAGCCTATGGTGGCGGCCCGCTGGCGGGATTGCGCGACGGCGACCTCGTTCGCCTGTGCGCCCCGCGCGGACTGCTGGAGGTGGTCGAGGTGGACCTAGCCACGCGCGAGCCAGCACTCCCGCCGCCCGCGCCGCTCGGGACAGGGCGCGAACTGTTCGCCTTCATGCGTCACGGCGCCGACAATGCTGAGCATGGCGCGTCGGCAATGCTCCGCGCGATGGAGGAAGTGTCGTGACCATGGGCATCGGTGCGATCATGCGCATGGCGCCGGTCATTCCGGTGCTGGTGATCGATGACGGCCTCGATCCGGTCGCGCTCGCCGAGACATTGGTCGAGGCGGGGTTGCCGGTGATCGAGGTCACCTTGCGCACGCCGAATGCGCTCGCGGCGCTGCGGGCGATGGCGAACGTGACGGGCGCCGTGGTCGGGGCGGGAACGGTACTCGACGAGGCGAACCTCGACCGCGCGATCGAGGCGGGGGCGCGGTTCATCGTGTCGCCAGGGCTGACCGAGCCGCTCGGCCGGGCCGCCATCGCTAGCGGCGCCCCCTTCCTCCCCGGGGTGGCCACCGCCGGCGACATCATGCGCGGCCTCGACCTTGGCCTCACCCATTTCAAATTCTTTCCGGCCGAGGCGATGGGCGGCCTCGCAACTTTGAAAGCGCTAGCCGCGCCATTTACCGACGTCCTCTTCTGCCCGACCGGCGGAATCCGCGAGGACAGCGCGCGCAATTGGCTCGCTCACCCGCGAGTGCTGTGCATCGGCGGAAGCTGGATTGTCCCAGCGGGCGAGAGCGATCTCGCCGCCATCGCCGCCCGCGCCCGTGCCGCGGTCCGCCTGAGCAACTGAACAAGCGAGCCGCGCACGGCGGCGGCAATAACGGGATGCAGCGCCATTTGTTGGCGCTAGCCCAAGCTGCATTTATAACCTAGGCTACGTCCCGAATGGGGGCACCATGGCGGGCTCGCGTACAGTACGGCGACTTTCGGCAATCGTGGCCGCGGACGTGGTCGGCTACAGCCGCCAGATGGGCCTTGATGAAGAGGGCACGCTGAAGCGCGTTAAGGCGCTCCGCCGCGAGGTCATGGACCCGTGTGTGGCAAGCAAGAACGGGCGGTTGGTCAAGACCACCGGTGACGGTTTCCTGGTCGAGTTTGGCAGCGTCTACGATGCGTTCCATTGCGCGAAATCGGTCCAGGAGCGGCTTCGGGCGCGCAACCAGCCTCTGCCCGAGGATCAGCAACTGGCGCTACGGATCGGGATCAACGTCGGCGACATTATTTTCGACGACGGCGACGTGTTCGGGGACGGCGTGAACGTTGCTGCGCGGCTTGAACCGCTCGCACCAATTGGCGGTATTTGCGTGTCGCAGCGGGCATGGGAGGATTTGCGCCGACTCGGCCTGCCGTTCGAGGATGTCGGTGATCAGCAACTCAAGAACATCAGCGAGCCGATTCGCGTCTTCCAGCTGACTTCTAACCAACTGTCGGAAATTCCCGCCGAGCAGGAACCGCCGGACGACATGCCGGAACCGCGCGCGCCGATGGAATCGAGACGGCTGGCTTGGCCACTGGCTGGCCTTGCCGTCTTGGCTGCGGCGGCAGGAGGCTGGTACTTCCTCGGCAGCGTCTCCTCGTCGATCGAGCCAAACGTGCGCCTCGGCAGCTTCGCCGCCATTTCGGCGCAAGTCCCCAAAGGTCTGCCCGAAGCCCTTCACCAGGAGTTGATGGCTGCGTTCAGCATCGAAAATGCCGTCACCGTGGTTACCAGCGCCGCGACCAGCGGGGCGGGAACTTCTCCCTTCCTGATCGACGGCAGCATCCGCGAAGCGGACGATCTGTTGCGCTTCACCATGAACTTCAAGAACGACCGCAGCGGCGTGGTCCTCTGGTCGCAGACGTTCGACACCCCGTTGATCGCCGAACAATTGGCACCTCGCCAGGTGGCCATGTCGGCAAGCCAGATCGTGCGCTGCGCGCTGTGGGGTGCGTCGTCGCATCCCCGTTTGCTCAGCGATCAAGCCTTGTCGCTATACCTGCAATTCTGCAACGAATTCTGGGGCGGCTCGTCGACCGAAGACCGGATGCTCAATGCCGCGCGGCGCGTCACCGAGGCTGCGCCCGACTTTTCCTTCGGCTGGTCGGCAAGGGCGCTGACCGCACTGCCCTTCACCCTCCGCAAGGGCGGGGACGATGTCACCAAGTTGCGCAAGGAGGCGGCGGACTCGGCGAACAAGGCGCTCGCGCTCGATCCGCAGAATCCCGAAGGCTATATGGTCCAGGCGGGATTGCTGCCGCCGGGCGACCATGCCCAGCGCGAGGCAATCCTTAAAAAGGCGATCAGCGTCCGTCCGACCGAATGCGGCTGCGAGCGCCAGCTATTCGGCGATTATCTGGTGTCGGTCGGCCGCATCGAGGAAGCCGTCGAACAGTTTGAGCGCGGTCACGCCTTGCAGCCGCTCGCACCCCAGAGCAACGTCCGGCTAATTCATGCGCTATACGCGGTGGGTCGCTTAGATGACGCCGACCGCCTACTTTCAAAGATTCTAGAAGTCTGGCCCCATGCCGGCTCGCTGCAGGTGCTGCGGATCAAGTCGGCCTTGTGGACCAAACGCTATGTCGAAGCGCTAAAGCAACTCCGGGATCCCGACCTTCATCTCAATTCGTCGAGCCGCGACGGGCTGATCGCTACGTTCGAAGCGCTTGAGTCGCGCGATGCGGGGAAACGGACACAGGCGATCGCGCTGCTCAAGGGACTGAGCGCGAACCGGCGCAAGAACGACCGGCTGATCGTCGCCGGACTGGCCGCGCTCGACGCCCGCGTCGAAGCGCTCGACGCTGCATCGCGGCTTGTTCAGGACAACAGCAACTGGCTGGCCGACGTGCTGTTCGAGCCCAACCTCGCGGCGGCGGCGAACGAGCCGGCCTATGCTCGGCTGGTCGACAAGCTCGGGCTGGTCAAATTGTGGCGCTTGAGCGGTCATTCGCCCGACTTATGTTCAAAACCGCAGGTTCCCACTTACTGCGGACGGGTCTAGATCGTGCATAGGAGAGGAGTTCGCCGGTGAAGCTGATAGTAAGCGTGTTGTTGCTGGCCGGTTGTTCGGTCGACGGCCAGGACGCCGCCAAGGTTGCGCGCGAGGAACAGGCGCCTCTCGCGGACGGCAATCAGTCGCGGGCCGCTATTCCCGGACAGTTGGAAGCGGTTGACTCCAAGACCCAGACTGCGGCCGCACAGATCATGGCCGGCGGCTTCCGGCCGGACGGAAGCTTCGTCCACGGCGATCACATCCATAAGGCCGGCCAGGAAAAATGCCCCTCCAACATAAGCGGCGGCCCGGTGCAGTAAAACAGCCCTCGCCATGCGCGGGACGTTTGACGCTTAGTCGAGCACCTTCCCGCTCGTTTCCTTCATCCACACTAGCGCGCACACCACCGACAGCGCGGTGAAGAACATTGGGTACCATAGGCCGGCGTATATGTTGCCGGTGATGGCAACGATGGCGAAGCTGGTGACCGGCAGGAAGCCGCCGACCCAGCCAGTACCGATATGATAGGGCAGGCTCATCGCGGTATAGCGGATCCGCGTCGGAAACATCTCGACCAGCGCTGCCGCCATTGGCCCGTAAAGCGCGCAGGCGGCGATCACGAACACCATCATCCAGCCAAGCAATCGGACCCAGTCGATCGCCGCCGGATCGGCGCTTGCCGGATAACCCGCCGCCGCTAGCCGTGCCTTCAACGCGGTTCCGGTATCGGCCTTGAGCGCTTTCAAAGCCGCAGCGTCGAGCCCCGCGCCGTCGGGCATGGCGAGCGCCTCGCCGCCGATCCGGATGCGCGTCGCGCCATCGCTCGCCGCGCGCTCGGTATAGCCGATCCCGGTCGAGGCGAGCAGTGACTTTGCGATGTCGCACGGGGTCGCGAAGATCGCCGTCCCGGTCGGGTCGAACTGAACCGCGCAGCTCGCGGGGTTTGTCTCGACCACCACCGGGGTGCGCGATTGCGCGCTGATCAGTGCGGGGTTCACTGCTTCGGCAATCGCATGATAGCCCGGGATGTAGGCGACCAATGCGAGGAGCATCCCCGCGATCATCACCTTCTTGCGCCCAATGCGGTCGCTGAGCCAGCCGAACAGGACGTAGAGCGGTGCCGAGACGATCGTCATCACCATGATGACGACATTGACCGTCGCGCCCGCCATCCCGAGCGACTTTTCAAGAAACACCTGGATATAGAAGAAGGTCGAATACCACACCGCCCCCTGCGCCGCCATGAAGCCGAAGAAAGCGATCAGCACGAGCTTCAAATTGGCGCGCTCGGCAAAGGCTTCGCGCAACGGGGTCTTGGTCGTCCCGCCCTCGGCCTGGAGTTTCTGGAACGCCGGGCTCTCGGAAAGCTTGAACCGCATCCAAAGCGAGATACCGAGGAGCAACACCGAGGCGAGGAACGGGATTCGCCATCCCCACGCCGCAAACGCTTCCTCGCCAAGCAGGGTGCGCGTTATCAGGATCACCCCCAGCGCGGCAACCAGCCCGAAGGCGGCCGAGGATTGGATCCAACTCGTCGCCCAGCCGCGCTTGTCGTCGTCGGCATGCTCGGCGACGTAAATCGCCGCCCCGCCATATTCGCCACCGAGCGCGGTGCCCTGGCAGATGCGCAGGATGATGAGCAGGATCGGCGCGGCGATCCCCGCGCTGGCGTAGGTCGGGAGCAGCCCGATGGCGAAGGTCGCGCCGCCCATCAGGCTAACCGTGGCGAGGAAGGTCGCCTTACGGCCGACGCGGTCGCCCATCGCTCCGAACAATATCGCGCCGAGCGGGCGAAACGCGAACCCCGCCGCGAACAGCCCCAAGGCGGCGATCATCCCCGCGGTCGGCTCGAGGTTGGCGAAAAACACTTTCGAGATCGTCGCGGCGAGGCTGCCGAAGATGAAGAAGTCATACCATTCGAACGCGGTCCCCGCCGACGACGCGGTGACGACGCGCGCCATCGACCATGGTTTCTGCGGTGTCACTTCGCTCATTCCCGGATTCCCTTCATCGCAACGGATAGAACAGCTCGTATCATATTTGAAGCGCCCATGCTGAGGAGGTGGCTGAGCTTGCAGAAGACCCGTCTCGAAGCAGGCAACCGGCCTCAGTCCTGCTTGGTGATGACCTCGTTGACGTGCGCCACCGCCATCCCGAACTTGCGTACCGTCATGCGGCTGGTCATCGATCGCCCACCGGGCTGGATCGTCAGTACCTGCTCGGTCTTGAGCCCGCCCTTCATCGTGTAATTGAGCAGCAGGCGATTGCCGTCGAGCCGCCCGCTGACCGGCCCAGGATTGTCGGTGATCGTCCCGGTCATCGTCGTCGGCGAGGTCGGGCGCAGCACCCAGCGCCGGTCGCGCGCGGGCTTCGCGCCTTCATGAATCGTCTGGTCGATGGTGATCCCGCCCTTGGCGTCGGGACGTCCGCGGTTGGTCACGCGGATCGCCACGCTCGGCCGCGCCAACACTTTAAGCGTCCCTTCCCCGCGCGACGCTCCGGTGAAGAAGTCGAGCGGGTCAAAGGTCGGCGGCCTGCCCGGAGCAGCGACGCTGCAACCGGCGATGGCGAGCGATAGGACAAATAAACGGAACATCATTCTCTAACGCGCCCCTACCTTACTTCAGTCCCCGCGCCGCGACCAAGGAGGCGACCACCGCCGGGTCGGCGAGGGTGGAGATGTCGCCGAATTGGTCGAGCTGGCCCTCGGCTAGCTTACGCAGGATGCGGCGCATGATCTTGCCTGATCGAGTCTTGGGCAGCGCGGGGGCGAACTGGATGCTTTCGGGTGTAGCGAGCGCCCCGATATGCTTGCGTACTTCCAGGTTGAGTTCGGCCTTTAGCGCCTCGCTGCCTTCCACGCCCGCATTCAAGGTGATGAAGGCGTGGATGCCCTGACCCTTGAGGTCGTGAGGCGCGCCGACCACCGCGGCTTCGGCGACCAAGGGGTGGGCGACGAGCGCGCTTTCAACCTCGGCGGTGCCGACGCGGTGGCCCGAGACATTGATCACATCGTCGACCCGCCCGGTAATCCAATAATATCCATCCTCGTCGCGGCGGCAGCCGTCGCCGGTGAAATAAAGCCCCGGATAAGTGGTGAAATAGGTCTTGAAGAAGCGGTCGTGATCGCCCCACACGGTGCGCATCTGCCCCGGCCAGCTGGTGCGGAGGCACAGATTGCCGCTCGCCGCGCCGCGCAGCTCGCGACCTTCGGCGTCGACCAGGATCGGCTCGATCCCGGGCAGGGCGCGGCTCGCCGATCCGGGCTTCATGACCATCGCGCCGGGGAAGTTGGCGATCAGGATACCTCCCGTTTCGGTCTGCCACCAGGTGTCGACCACCGGGCAGCGTTCGTCGCCGACGACGCGCCAATACCACTCCCACGCGGCGGGATTGATCGGCTCGCCGACCGTGCCGAGGAGACGCAGCGAAGTGCGCTTGGAGCGCGTGACAAAGGCGTCTCCTTCGCGTTCCAACGCGCGGATCGCGGTTGGCGCGGTGTAGAAGATCGTCACGCCCAATCGGTCGCACGTCTCCCACATCCGCCCGGCGTCAGGGTAGGTGGGGACGCCGTCGAACATCACCG
>JBKJTQ010000092.1:0-2526 GCA_046589895.1 Sphingomicrobium sp. | reverse complement strand
CGCTCGCCCAACGCACCTTGGCCTGCTCGATGCTCAGCAACGCCATACTGACATTGCCGCTCGCGCGCTGGCACATCCGGCAATGGCACAGATAGGCATCGTCACTGTCGATCGCGGCCTCGAACCGGACGCGGCCGCAGGCGCACCCACCATTCATAGCCTCGCTCATCAAAGCCCAGGCGCGACGGGTTGCGGAGGGATGCTGTTATGCTCGGCGACGATCAGCCAGCGACCGTCGGGCTGACGCTGGAAGACGTGGGTATAGCGGACCGAGACGCGCCGGCGATTGCCGCCGACATCGGCGAGGAAGGCGGCGATGCCCGACGAGACGATGGTGTCGGCATCGAGCACTTGCACCATGCGCGGATTGGTGACGAGGTCGGACGGTTTCATCGCGGCGAAGTCGGCGTTCCACTTGGTGATCGTCGCGCGGTCGCTGCTCGGGGCATTGTTGGCGGCGTCGATGACGGTCGCGCCCGGCGCGTAATGCCCCATCATGGCGATCGCGTCACCGCCGATGAAGGCGGCATAGGCCTCGCCGACAACCTTGTCGGCCTCGGCAACGGTCGGGGGCGTCATGCTCGCCGCGGTGACCGAGCCGTTGTCGGCAGTGACCGCGGTCTTGAAGTCGCATCCCGTCAGCGCCAGCGTGATCGCGGCCATCGTCATAACCTTACGCATGTTGCTCTCCCTGTCTTCCAGGCGGTTATACCGCGAACGCGCTGCCGCAGACAACTATCGTTAGCGTCGCTCCAGACCCGCCGCCTTCATTCGCCACAGCGCGAGATCGATGCGATCCTGGCCGAAGAAAGGCTCGCCGGCGAATACCAGGGTCGGCACGCCCCAATGACCCGAGTGTTCGAGCGCGTCGAGGTTCGCGGCGATCTCCGCATCCAGGGCCTCGGCGTCATCCCGCGCTTCGTTGTCCAATTCCTTGGCATCGAGGCCCGCCCGCTCGGCGGCGGCGGCGAGATGGTCACCCTCGTTCCAGCCGCTTACTCCGCCCCAGATCAGGCGCGACACTTCGTCGCCATAGGCCAGCGCCTTACCCCGCCGAGCCGCGGCTTGGCCAAGCCGGGTAATGCGTTGAATGTGCGGCTGGTCAGGCGAAATCTTGCGAGTTTCCCAGTCCTGCACGATCGGATCGGGATCGGGCCGGGCAAACGGCAGTCCCTCATATTCAGCCAACCGCGCCACATCGAGCGACACATAGCGCAGCCAGTTGGGATGGTTTCGCTCAAAAAAATCGGGCTGCCGGATCGCCAGTGGATAGACCGGCCGCAGGCTGATCGAGAGCTGATAATCCTCGGTCACCAGGCGATACCGGCGGGTCGCGAGGTAGCTGTAAGGGCTGCGAAACGACCAAAAGAGGTCGGCGGAAAGCGTCATAATCCATAGTTTCTTGCAGCACCGATGCTGATCAAGCGGCTGCTTAGCGATGAACCGGCGACCCGTTCGATCAGTTTCGCATCGGCCGTCACGAGTATGTCGGAGCGCGCCTCCGCCATGGCGAGATAGATGCAATCATAAACCGCATGCCCAAACTCACGCCCTAGTTCCAGCGCTCTCGCCACATGCTGCGTTTCATCGACCAGTTGAACGAGTTGGGGAATGCGATTGATTTCATTGGAGAAAGAAACCGAGGGCTGAATTTGCTGACGCTGCGATTTCTTCCACAGACCGTTGGCGACCTCATGCATGAGCAGAATGGGAGCAAACAGATCGGATTGCTCGAGCAGCGAAAGCGCCGTCTCGCTATCTTCTTCCTCTACTAGCCATTTGAAGGCAACGCTGGCGTCAATGATCACGGTCGCGGTCTTCGCGAACCAAAACCCAGCCCGGAGTTTGCGCGGCGCCCGTTATTTTCGCCGCCTCAAATTTCGCCCGCATTTCCCTGACGAGCGCCTGTTTCTCTGAGACCGATAGCTTGTCGGCGATCTGATGAATTGCTTCGCGTGCCAAGGCTTCGACGGACGTGCGTTGGTCCTTGGCGCGCGCCTTCAATCGCGCGAGCTTCGCTTCATCAAGCTGTCTTACGAGCATTTGACCCATGCGCAATTGATAGCAGAATGCTATCAATGTGCAATGGATTTGGGGCCCGGCGGCAGAGAGAGTGTCGATAGCTCGACTGTTCGCCTAGGCCGCCTTCTGCAAATGACGACGTCCGAGCAGCTCGGCGATTTGCACCGCGTTGAGCGCCGCGCCCTTGCGGAGGTTGTCGCTGACCACCCACATGCTCAGCCCATTGTCGACCGTCGGATCCTCGCGCACGCGGGAAACGAAGGTGGCATAGTCGCCGACGCATTCGACCGGGGTGACATAGCCGCCGTCCTCGCGCTTATCGATCAGCATCACGCCCGGCGATTCGCGCAGGATCGATTGGGCTTGTTCGGCCGAGATTTCATTCTCGAACTCGATGTTGACACTCTCGCTGTGCCCGACGAACACCGGGACGCGAACGCAGGTTGCACTGACTTTGATCGAGGCGCCAAGAATCTTCTTGGTCTCGGTGACCAACTTATATTC
>JBKJTQ010000102.1:0-2794 GCA_046589895.1 Sphingomicrobium sp. | reverse complement strand
GGGCGCGTGCCGGGGGTGCCAATAGGGGGATGCGGCCCCCCGTGCAACCCTCTTCGCCACCTTACTCGCGCCCGTTGCTTAGTCGCGCGCGCGACCCTAGACCAGAGCGGATGCGTGTCATGCTCCCCCTCGCCCTGATAGCCCTGACCGCGGGCTGTGCGGCACCAAGCAACTACCCCACGCTCGCCCCGCGCGGTGCCGAGGCGATCGACCCGCGCGTGCCGATCGTCGCTGATCCGTCGCCGGGGACGCTCGACCCGCGCACCGCCGCCGCACTGGCCGAGGCGGTTGCCGCGGCGCGGGGCGGGACTGCAACGTTCAACCAGCTCGCGCGGCAAGCCGAGGCGCTCGCCGCCGCCGCAGGGCCGCGCCAGAGCGAGAGCTGGATCGCGGCGCAGCAGGCGCTGTCGGCACTTGGCGCGCAGCATGGCGTGACCACCAGTGCCGCCACCAAAATCGACGAGATCGCCGCCGAGCGGATCGACAAGACGCGCTGGCTGGTCCCTGCGGCCCGCGCCGCGATCGAGGCCGCCGCAGCCGAGGTCGGCGCGATCAGCGATCGCCAAAGCGCGACGATCGACCGGCTCGGGGCGCGGCTCGGGAATTAGAGGCGCCGACCCTGAACTAGATCCCGTTCTGGCTTGGGTGAAATTGTCCCTAAGCGAGCGCCGCCGCGCGCAGCTGGCGATCACTGCCCGGCACGGAAGGGGTTTTGACGAAGCACGGGCAGGATGCTGGCATGATCGTCGGTCCAGGCGGCAAAGGCGGGGCGTGATTCTAGCGGCGCCCACGGCACCTGCGGTTTGCTGGGCGCAAGCCCGACCAGCCGGTTGATCGTCGCCGGCGACGGCGACAGTGCGATCCATAGCGACGTCGTTTCATAACTGGCCAGACCAGCCTTGTCGGGCACGAAATTGCGGATCCGCGCGGTCCAGCCGTCGCGCGCGGCGGCGGCAACCACCGGCGTCAGATCGATATAGCGGTTAGAAATGTGGACCAGCAGCAACCCTTCGCGCGACAGGTGCCGGCGATAGGTGGCGAAGGCTTCACGGGTAAGCAGGTGCATCGGAATGGAGTCCGACGAAAAGGCATCGATGACGAGGATGTCGGCGCCGCCGGCCGGGGCGTTGGCGAGGCTCAGCCGGGCATCGCCGAGAATGACCGGAGCGCGCGGCAGGCAGCGCGCCAGGAACGAGAATTGCGTCGGATCGCGGGCAATGCCGGTCATCACCGGATCGATTTCATAGAAGGTCCACGACTGACCTGGGCGAGCGTAACACGCCAAGGTCCCGGTGCCGAGGCCGACCACACCGACTCGCGCCGCCGGGCCGAACAACGGCTCGGCGGCAGCAAGGGCGAGCCCCACCCCCGACCCGCGGGCATAATAAGTGGTCGCCATTCGCTCACGGGCGGGCGATCCGCGATTCTGAATCCCGTGGATCGTAGTGCCATGCATCAAAATGTGCGATTTTTCGGGGGTTATGCCGATCGAATAAATGCCGAAGAAACTGCGGGTCATCTTGCCGGGCTCGATCGACAGAGCGAACTTCTGCCACCCTCCAAGACTTAGCATCAGCGCGCCCGCCGCCATCGCGAACAGAAAGCGGTTACCAAGCGCGACGATAGCGACAACGAACAGGACGATCGCCACCGCGAGCGACAGGGCTTTCGAGGGTGGAATGCCGAACACGCCCTCGCCCGCCAGCGCGACGAGGAGTAGCAACGGTATCGTCCAGCGATTGACGCGATCGGTCACGGCGGTCCGTGACCATAAGCGACGCAGCGGCGGGAAGGACGATGCGCCCCCGACCGCCACCGCCGCAGCGAGCATCAGGATCGGATATTCGTAGGTCCAGTCGAACAATAAAGGTGCCGCCAGCGCGCAGAACAGGCCGCCGAGTACGCCGCCGACCGAGATGGCGAGATAGAAAGCGGTCAGTTGCGCGGCAGGCGGACGGCGTTCGAACAAGGCGCTGTGGAGCGCGACCGATATGGCGAACAGATTGACCACCGCCGCGAGCGCGAAGGCGAGCGGAAAGAATGGCGACGCGTTGAACACTCCGCCCGCGGCGATCAGCAACGTGACCGGCGCCATCCACAGGAATATTTTTGCCAGGCGGCGGTCCTCGGCGAACGCGACCGTAAAGCTGAGCAGATAAAGACCGAGCGGGATTACCCAGAGCAAGGGCATGGCGACGATGTCGGTTGTCAGGTGAAGCGTGGTCGCCAGCATCAGCCCCGAGGGGATGGCGGCGAGCAGGATCCAAATTCCGATCGAGCGCCGCGACGGCGGCGGGGCCGGTGCCGGCGCATCGAGGTCGACTGCCGCGGTGCCGCGCGGCAACATTATCGCGCAACCAGCGACAAGCGCGATCAGCAGGACATAGCCCAAGCTCCACCCCATGCGTTGCAGCGCGATCGGGAAATTCGGCTCGACCAGCAGCGGGTAAGCGATCAGCCCGAGGAAACTGCCGAGGTTGGAGGCGGCATAGAGCGGATAGGGATCGCCTGCGCCAGAGGCGGCGAACCAGCGCTGGAGCAAGGGCGCCTGAGCCGAAACCATCAAGAACAACGGCCCGATCGACACCAACAGCAACCAAGGTACCCACAGGAAGATGTTGGCGTCGGCCGAAGGCGTGGTGGAAACTAGCCCGATCGGCAGCATCAACGCGGCGACGAGGAACCCGCCGAGGTGAATCGCCCACTGGCTCGGCCGCTTCGCGGTGCGAACGCAGTCGGCGATTCACCTCGGCGGGTTCCTCGTCGCCGCGTTGATGCTGCCGATCGGGCTAGT
>JBKJTQ010000151.1:0-3111 GCA_046589895.1 Sphingomicrobium sp. | reverse complement strand
TCGAGCCGGGCGAGGACGCGCCCAGGATTGTCGCCTGGTGGTCGGCGCCATGGGGAGTGGTCTCGCTGACCGAGAGCGAGGGCCGCGAGGCGCTCGAAGGCCCCGACCGCGTCGCCGCCTACCGCCGGATGCGCGAACGCGTGCGGCGCAGTTTTCACCGTTTCATCGATATGTTGCCCAAGGATGCCGTCGATATCCGCTTGCTCGGCACCAGCGGGACGGTCACCACGCTCGCCGGCGTCCACCTCGCGCTCCCCAGCTACGATCGCCGCGCGGTCGATGGCCTCCACGTCCCGGTCGATGACATGCGCCGCATCTCGACGATGATCGCCGAAATGGACCTTGCCGGCCGCTCGGGGCTGCCGTGCATCGGCGCCGAGCGCGCCGACATGGTTGTCGCCGGCTGCGCGATCCTCGAAGCGATCCTCGACATCTGGCCCGCCGAGCGGCTCGGGATCGCCGACCGCGGGATTCGCGAAGGCATATTACGCTCTTTGATGGCGCGCGACGGACATGACCTATGAGCCGGGGCGGGGGCGGCGCGCGGACCCGGGTCAAGACCGCGCGCGGGCGTACCGCAAGCTCGAACCGCTGGCTCGCGCGGCAGTTGAACGACCCTTATGTGCGCAAGGCCAAGGCCGAAGGCTATCGCAGCCGCGCGGCGTATAAATTGCTCGAGCTGGACGAGCGCTTCAACCTCCTCAAAAGCGCCAAGGCGGTGGTCGACCTCGGCATTGCGCCCGGTGGCTGGAGCCAGGTCGTGCGCCGCCGCGCGCCTGCTGCGCGGATCGCGGGAATCGACCTGCTCGAAACCGAGCCGATCGACGGGGTCGCGATATTGCAAATGGATTTCATGGACGACGCCGCCCCCGACGCGCTGCGCGATGCGCTCGGCGCCGATCCCGACCTCGTTCTGTCAGATATGGCGGCGAACACCGTCGGTCACCCGCGGACGGACCATTTACGGACCATGGGACTGGTCGAGGCGGGGCTGATGTTCGCGACCGAAGTGCTCCGCCCCGGCGGTGCCTATGTCGCCAAGGTTCTCGCCGGCGGCGCCGATCATGGCCTTGTCGCCGAATTGAAGCGCCACTTCACTACGGTCAAGCACGCCAAACCCCCCGCCAGCCGCAAGGGCTCGTCCGAATGGTATGTCGTCGCCCAAGGCTTCAAGGGCCGCGCCGAGCCCGTAGCTGACGCGATTTAGAGCGTCGCAGCGGGGGCCTGCGCGCATTCGTCGAGGTCATCGCATTCGACCTGGATCGTCGCATGGCCAATCTCGAAACGGTCGTGGAGCAGGTCGCCGACCGCGCGCAGGAAAGCGTCCCCGGGGCAGCCCGCGGGCATCACCAGATGACAGGTCAGCGCGACATCGGTCGTGCTCAACGGCCAGATGTGGAGGTCGTGGACCCGCGTCACCCCCGGCAGGCCCTCCAGCGCCGCGACTACGTCGTCGGGCGGGATATGCTCGGGAACGCGGTCGAGCGCCATATTGACCGAGCGTCGAAGCAGCGACCACGTGCCGACCAAGATTACCGCGACCACGATCAGGCTGGTCGCCGGATCGAGCCACAGCCAGCCGGTCTGGAGGATCAGCAGCCCCGACATCACCACCCCCGCCGACACTGCGGCATCGGCCGCCATGTGGAGGAAAGCGCCGCGGATGTTAATGTCATGCTTGCCTCCGCGCGCGAACAACCAGGCGGTGATCCCGTTGACCAAAATCCCCACCGCCGCGACCGCCATCACCATGCCCCCCGCGACCGGCTGCGGGTCGCTCAGCCGGCGCACCGCCTCAAACGCGATCGCGCCGATCGCGACGAGCAGGAATACCGCGTTGAACAATGCCGACAGGATCGACGAGCGCCGCAGCCCATAGGTGAAATGCGCACTCGGTTCGCGCTTTGACAGCGTCGCCGCACCCCATGCGAGCAGCAGGCCGAGCACATCGGACAGATTATGCCCCGCATCGGCGAGCAGCGCGACCGAGTTCGCCAGGAGCCCGTAAAAAGCCTCGGCCGCCACGAAGCCGATGTTGAGCAATGTGCCGATGAGGAAAGCGCGGCCATAGTCGGGCGGACCATGATCATGTCCCTTGCGCGGGGTCTTTGCGGCGTCGTGATGATGGTCGTGGGTGGCCATAAAATTGCCGGACGCCTCGCGCGACGAAGGAGGGAGCAGAAGCGCTACAAGTAAGGCACGCTTGGCGCCAGCCTATGCCAATTCAGCTTTGGTTCGATCCGCGTAGCAGCTTGGTCATGTCGTTGATGAACACGCCGGTCGACCATCCGATCATGAGGAAGCCGACCAGGCCTTCGATCGCACCTACGAGTCGCCAGTGTTCAGGAAAGGCGATTTCGGGCTGGCCAAGGGTGGCGTAGGCCGATGCCGAAAAGAACAACGCTCCCTCGAACGTCACGATCGCCCCGACTCCCATGTAGAACAGCGCGAACAAGGCGATCTCAATGAAATGCAGCAGGAACAGGCTCAGCGCCGTAATCGCCGACAGCCCCATGGCCGACAGGTCGACCCGGTGCGCACGCAGCTTGCGCTCCTCGAGGCCGAGCATCCTCGTTATCATCACCACGCCGATCGCATGGACCAGCGCGATGAGGCACACCATCGCCGCCGAAGCGCCCAGCTGCGGCCACAAATTCACCCGCGGGTTCGCGCGTCGCGGACCGCGTCCTTGAGCACGTCATAGCCGACCGCCGAATTCATCACCCGGTCGCCGACCACGAACAGGGGCGTGCCGGTCGCGCCAAGCTGACCCGCGACCTGGAAGTTGCGCTTGAGCTGCGCCTCCTGGTCGGCGGCGTCCTGCGGCTCGGCGGCCACCCCCGCCGCCGCCGCAGCCTGGGCGATCGTCTCGGGAGAAGGATTGCCCGCCGCAGTCAGCGTGTCGTGGAACGCGGCAAACTTGCCCACCTTCGACGCGGCAAGCGCGACCCGCGAGGCAGCGAGGCTGCCCGGTCCCAGGATTGGCAGTTCGTGGAACACCACGCGCAGGCCCTTGTCCTCGGCCAGCAGGCGGTCGATGTCGGGATTGCTCTTGCGGCAATATCCGCACGCATAATCGTAATAATATGCGAGCGTCACCTCGGGCTTGGC
>JBKJTQ010000120.1:0-5097 GCA_046589895.1 Sphingomicrobium sp. | reverse complement strand
CGCCGGCGGCCCGCACGTCTTAAAATGTCGCGAAGTGCTTGCACTTGCGGGATTTTGCTGACAGCTTCATCAATCAGGGCTGCCGGGGGGTTGTCCGAATTTAACAATGCGGGGCAGCGATGATCCGGTCCGAGCTCGTTCAGAAGCTTTGCAATGACTTTCCCGATCTCACCCAGCGTGAGATCGAAAATGTCGTTAGTGCGATCTTCGATTCAATAACCGATCAACTGGCCCAGGGCGGGCGTGTCGAATTGCGCGGCTTTGGCGCCTTTTCATCGCGTCAGCGCGATGCGCGGGTCGGGCGCAATCCGCGCACCGGCGAAGCGGTCGATGTCAACGCCAAGCGCGTGCCTTACTTCAAGCCGGGTAAGGAAATGCGCGAGCGGCTCAACTTAGGTGAAGTTGTCGCGGAGTAGGGTAGGCGGGCTGGCGCCGTCCTCGTGACAAGAAATGCGGACGTGGCGGAATGGTAGACGCACCCGACTTAAAATCGGTTTCCCCGAAACGGGAGTGCGGGTTCAAGTCCCGCCGTCCGCACCATCCACCGATCGAGGCGCATCCATAACGGAACTTGTTAAGGTCTCTTCCTTATCTCGCATGCCGTGAGGAAAGTTTTCGCGTCTTCGTCCGCGCGCTCGTCGCGTCACTCGCTGATCGGGGCGCGGCGCGACCTCATGGTCGTCGCAACGCTGGTCAGCGCGATGGCGCTGCTGATCTGGAACGGCAACAGCTTTGTCCAGCGGTTGAGCATCGCCGAGGGTGAGTTCAGCTCGACGCTCAGGATTGCCGCGGTCGCCTTATGCCTCAACGTCGCGCTGATCCTGTTCGGTTGGCGGCGCTATGCCGATCTTCAGCACGAGACGGAAAAGCGCATCGAAGGCGAAGAGCGCGCGCAAGTCGTCGCCTCGACCGACGGCATGACGGGACTGCTCAACCGCAAGGGCTTCGGCGACAGGGGCGCTCGCATTTCGTGCGGAGCGGCGGCGAGCGGGAAGCGCCTTGCGATCATTTCAATTCAGCTTCATCGCTTCAAGTCGATCAACGACCGCTACGGCTATGACATCGGCGACGCGGTGCTCCGTCAGCTGGCGGAAGTGCTCGACCGGGACGTCCCCGCCGGCGCGGCACTTGCGCGGCTCAGCGGGGGCGAATTCGCCGTGCTGATCGCGATCGAGGAGCAGCAAATCGCGTATGAACTTGCCGCACAAATATTGCGGACGGTCACTACCCCGCTCCAGGAGCAGGGCAAATATATCCAGGTCGGGGCGTTTATCGGCCTGTCGTCGGCAAGCCCGAACGGAAATAGCATCCCCGACCTGCTGCGCCGCGCCGACATCGCGATGGAGCATGCTCGCAGCGCGCGGTCGGCGCGGCCGATGTGGTTCGACCGCGGCATGGAGCGCGAGCTGATCGAGCAGAGCGAGATCGAGCAGGGCATCCGCTTCGGGCTCGACCATGACCAGTTCCTGCCATACTTCGAACCCCAGGTTGATCTTCGCACCGGGGTCATCACCGGGTTCGAAGTGCTCGCTCGATGGGATCATCCGCTCACCGGGATCGTCGCTCCTGACCGCTTCATCGCCATCGCCGAGGAGCATAATCTGATCGGGCAATTGTCCGACCAGGTGGTGCGCAAAGCGCTGCTGGCAGCAGCCGACTGGGATCCGTCGATCACCCTGTCGATCAATATTTCGCCGCGCCAGTTCACCGATAGTTGGTTGGCGCAGAAGATCGTTCGCTTGCTGGCGGAGACGGGCTTTCCCGCCGAACGGCTGGTGGTCGAAGTCACCGAAAGCTCTTTGTTCGCCGATATCGAGCTTGCCCGGACGATCGTCCGCAGCCTCAAGAATCAGGGAATAAAGCTCGCGCTCGACGATTTCGGGAGCGGATTCTCGTCGCTGTCGCATCTCAGCGTCCTTCCCTTCGACAAGATCAAGATTGACCGCGCCTTTGTCGCGTCTATCGGCAAGAATCGTCAAAGCGCGGCGATCGTGCGCGCGGTGACGACGATGGCGCAGGCGCTCGACGTTCCCGTGGTCGCGGAGGGAATCGAGGATGCCGAAGCGCATGAGACCGTACTCCAGATGGGCTGCGCATCGGGGCAGGGTTGGTATTTCGGCAAGCCGATGCCGGCCGAGGATGCCAAACATCTGTTGCGTCACAGCCGTGCTCTGCCGAGCAACGCTGTGCCCCTGCTATCGACTGCCCAGCGCGGCTGACGCCTTCGATCCAGCGATCCTGTCTCGCCTTGGGACGGCGGGATAGGACCTTCAGGCGAACCGTTGTCATGATGGCAAAAACAGCATTAAGTAGTTTCCATGACGACACGTCGCCGGACCCTTGCCCACTCCGTCCCATTCTTCGGCTGCCGGGTGCAGGCCCGTTCGGCGGGTGACGAACAAAGCGGATCACGCCGACTCGCCGACGATCTCCGCCTGTTTGCGCTGACCTTCGCCGGAGGGTTCCTGTTCGTGCTGGTCTACCTCGCCTGACGTATGGGTTTGTTCCACTAGCGTGGAGGCGGTTCCGACCAACTGCAACAAGCCTAGTCGCAGGCGAGGTGAAGCTTCCACCCGAGCCATGCCGCGACGAGGCTGGCAATGGCGACGATCAACAGGCTGTCGCCGACCGTCACCCCCGCCTGCACCGCGACCGTCAGGACCAGCGTCGCCGCGACCATCAAGCCCGAATTGACGATATTGTTCGCAGCGATGGTGCGCGCGGTCTCGGCCTTGGGGACGGTGGTGGTGAGAAAGGCATAGAGCGGGACGACGAACATGCCGCCGGCGATCGCAACCCCGAGCAGGTCGAGCACGATCATCCAACTTCCATCCATCGCGAGGAACTCATCGAGGTTGCGAAGCTCGGCGCCTGGCGCGGGCCACACGCGGACGCGGCGAAACAGGTCAAGCACAAACAATCCCATGAACAGTGCCGAAGCTGGTGAATAGCGCGCCGCGACCTCGCCCCTGAGCAGCCGATTGACCGCGACCGATCCGAGCGCCACCCCGATCGAGAAGGTGGCGAGGAACAGTGTCGCAACGGTTTGGTCGGCGCCGAGCGCATTCTTGACCAGCGGCGGGAATTGCGCCGCGAGCACCGCCCCCATCGCCCAGAAAAAGCTGATCGCGAGGATCGCCAGAAACAGCCGCGGGATGTGCAGCGTGGCGTTTACCAGCCGGATCGACGCGCGGACGATGTGCCAGCCCACCGTCAGCGGCGGGGCATCGGCATCGGGCGGGGCGGGGGGCACGAAATGCCCCGCGACGCGACCGATCAACGCGACGAGCAGGACGCCCAGCGCAGCCCATTCGCCGTGAAAGCTGCCGTCGGGATTTTGCACGACCAGCACCCCGCCGAGCAAGGTTCCGCCCAAGATTCCGATATAGGTTCCCGCCTCGACCAGCCCGGTCCCACCAAGCACTTCGTCGTTATGCAGATGTTGCGGCAATATGGCATATTTGATTGGCCCGAAGAAGGTCGAGTGGACCCCCATCGCGGTCAGTGCGATGAGCAGCAAAGGGACATTATGGAGCAGCAGTCCCGCCGCGCCGAACAGCATGATTAAGATTTCGGCGGTCTTGACGATGCGCACGATGCGCGCCTTGTCAGTCGAGTCCGCAAGCTGCCCGGCCAGCGCCGAAAGGAGAAAGAAGGGCAGGATGAACAGTGCCCCCGCGATCGCGCTGAACGTCGCCTCCTGCTCGGCGTCGCGATAAATGCCGTAGATGACGAGCAGCACCATCGCGGTGCGAAACAGATTGTCGTTGAACGCCCCCAGAAACTGCGTGACGAAGATCGGCAGGAAGCGGCGGCTGAGCAGCAGCTTGGGCGAGGCTTCCATCGAAAAACACGTCCTTGCAGGCGGCAACCGGATGTGGCGGGTTTAGCGACATCGCCCGCCGCCGCAAGCAGCCGGGGTCTTTTTGGTTTGGCAGCGAAGCGCGTCTGGCCTAGCCACGGCGACGATGTTGACGCTGCCCAATCTTTTGACGCTATCGCGGATTTTCGCGGTGCCGATCCTGGTGTTTCTGCTGTGGCGGCCGAGCCCGGTCGATTATGCGATCACCTTCGTGCTCTACTGCATCGTCGGACTGACCGATTATCTCGACGGATATCTGGCGCGCGCGCAGGGGCAGATTTCGCGGCTGGGCCAGTTCCTCGACCCGATCGCCGACAAGATAATGGTCGCCGCGGTGCTGGTCATGCTGATTTCAAGCCGCAAGGCCAATCCGGTGCCCGAGATCGGCGGGCTGCACATCATCGCCGCGCTGATCATCCTGCTGCGCGAGATTTTCGTGTCGGGGTTGCGCGAATTCCTCGCCCCGCTCAACATCTCGATGCCGGTCAGCAGCCTGGCGAAATGGAAGACAACGTTCCAGTTGGTCGCGCTCGGCGCGCTGATTCTGGGCGGCGCGGTGCCGCAGCAATATTGGGTGCATAATGTCGGGTTGGTGAGCCTGTGGCTAGCCGCGGGCCTAACGCTGGTAACGGGCTATGATTATCTGCGCACCGGGCTCAAGCATTTCGACTGATCGATTTTTCCGTTCGTAACGACGAAGTTTAATCGTTTCAGCCAATCCACGGCCGCGCCTACCCTTGTTTCAAACCAGTCAGAGGAGAGCGATACCATGGACATGAAAACCGGCAGCGATCCGCAAGGCTGTCCGATCAGCAAGCCCGCAGCGCTGCGCGCGTTGCTCGGGCGCACCAACCGCGACTGGTGGCCTGATTCGTTGCCACTGGAAATCCTCCATCAGGGTGGCGTCTCGCCCGATCCGATGGGCGCGGATTTCGACTATGCCGAGTCGTTCAAGGCACTCGACTATCAGGCGCTCAAGGATGATTTGACGGCACTGATGACCGACAGCAAGCCGTGGTGGCCGGCGGATTATGGCCATTACGGCCCATTCTTCATCCGCATGGCGTGGCACGCCGCGGGGACCTATCGCACCGCCGACGGGCGCGGCGGATCGAGCAGCGGGCAGCAACGCTTCGCCCCGCTCAACAGCTGGCCCGACAACGGCAACCTCGACAAGGCGCGGCGCCTGTTGTGGCCGATCAAGCAGAAGTACGGAAAGCACATCAGCTGGGCGG
>JBKJTQ010000021.1:0-2510 GCA_046589895.1 Sphingomicrobium sp. | reverse complement strand
ATGCTGTCGCCCGAATAGCCGAGCGCTATCGTCGCCTCGCGATAGCGATCGATGATCAGCGGGGTGTTTTCGAGCAATTCCCACGCCGCCTCGACCAGCATGGCGATTAAGAACCGGCGCTCGACCGGCCGTCCTCGGACGATGAGGTGGAGCAGGCCGTAGAACAGGAAGCCGTGGACCATATGGCTCGGGCTGTACCAGTCGGCGAGCATCTGGCTCTGCTCGGGCCCAACGGGGCCCCACAGGGCGACCGTGCCGCAGGTGCAGACGAAGGGCCGGCCGAAGCTCAACAGGATGAGTGCGACGATCGCCAGGACAACGAGCAAAGCAAGGATTGGGCGGGGACGCAACAAGCGCGTTAGCATCGGGCTTGGCTAAGCGAACCGTCGGCGCTTGCCAAGCGCGCCGCTTTTGCGCACCACGCGCACCATGCTTCGCCTGTTCGGTCCCAAATGCTCACCAGAGCCCGTCGAGGCAAGCGAGATCTCGGCGGTTCCCGAGGAAGTAATCTGGGTTGACCTCCTCAATCCGAACAGGGCGGAGGACATGCTTGCCGAAAAGCTCGTCGGGACAAACATCCCCACGCGCGAAGAACTGTCGGAAATCGAGCCGTCGAGCCGCCTCTACCAGAAGCGCGGTGCGGCTTTCATGACGATGTCGGTGCTCCACGGAGTGGCCGACGGCCGACCGGCAAGCGACCCGATCGGCTTCATTCTCACCGACAAACATCTCGTCACGGTGCGTTACATCGATCCCAAGCCGTTCGTGATCTTCGCCGAGCACATGTACGCCGAACCCGAGATTGCGTCCGACGCGCGCACCGTGTTCGTACGCCTGCTAGACGCGGTCATCGACCGGCTGGCCGATGAGTTCGAGATCGCGGGAAAGGAAATCGAATCGATCTCGCGCCAGATCTTCAACCATCACGCGCACCGGTCAAGGCGTTCGCCCGAGCTTCGGCTTGAAGCGATCTTGATGCGAATCGGCAAGGCGCAACAACTGCTCGCCAAGTTGCGCGAAACCTCGGTCAGCTCGACGCGGCTGCTGACCTTTCTTGAATCGATTGACATGATGAACGACGACGACCGCAACCGGCGCCATGTCGAAAGCCTTATTGCCGACGCCCATGCGCTCAATGACCATAGCAATTTCCTGGGCGACAATCTGACCTTCCTGCTCGATGCCTCGCTCGGCCTGATCAGCCTCGAACAGAATAATGTCATGAAGATCTTTTCGATCTTTGCGGTGGTATTCATGCCGCCGACGCTGGTGGCGGGTGTTTACGGAATGAATTTCGAGCATATGCCCGAATTGAAGTGGCTCTACGGCTATCCCTTCGCGCTCGTTCTGATCCTCGCCAGCGCGATCATCCCGATGTGGTTTGCCCGGCGCAAGGGCTGGCTCTAACGCCTGTTTCAGCAAGACTGAACCGGCCCGCGCCCCCACCCGGCCTCCCACAGCGTAAACTGGATTGGGAGGCCGGGTGGGGGTGAGGGCTGGTTCCGTCTTACGAAATCAAGCCTCGATATCGACTGAGTCGCCGACCCTTGTCATGCCGTACAACGCTTTCGCCATGCCCGACGGAAGCCGGATGCAACCGTGGCTCGCGGGATGACCCGGAACGACGCCGGCGTGAAAAGCGCGGCCCCATTTGTCGAGCCGCTGCATGAACGGCATTGGCGCGTTGGAATATTTGTTCGACCGATGAAACGGCTCTTTCTGCAGGATGGTGAAATGCCCCGGATCGGTGGGATGATCGGGCACGCCGTGCGAGGAGGTCGAAATCGCGACCAATTGCCCCGCCTTGTAGACGTAAGTCTTCTGGTTGCTCAGGCTGACCAGCACGTTGACCGGCCCGTTCTTGGGGATCGCTGCAGCGGGAAGGATGCGATAGTCCCCCGGCCGAATCGCGGTCGATCCGAATTTCATCGCGGCCTCGCGCTCGGCGGCCACGGTCAGCGGGTTATTGTAAACCACCGGCGGCACCTCAATGATCGGTGCGCGCTGTACCGGAGCAGTGGCACAACTGGCGAGTAACAGGCCCGCGCTCAACGTTAAGATTTTCTTCATGGAGAATCAGGGCCTTAAATGGTTAATCTGGGTCAAGCTTTGACCAGTCGGCGGCAAATGCCAACCCCCGGGCCGAAATCCTACCCCTCTAATCCTTGACATGTAGGACATGGCCACCCAGATGCACGTCATCGCTGGCACTCCCCTCATGCGAGTGCCAAGCGGCAACATCAACGCCAAGAAAAGAAGGTCCAACAACATGGGTTTCAGGCCGCTTCATGATCGAGTCCTCGTGCGCCGCACCGAGGCCGAGGAAAAAACCGCCGGCGGGATCATCATCCCCGATTCGGCCAAGGAAAAGCCGCAGGAAGGCGAAGTCATTTCGGTCGGCTCGGGCGCTCGCGCCGACGACGGCAAGGTCACGCCGCTCGACGTCAAGGCCGGCGACAAGATCCTGTTCGGCAAATGGTCGGGCACCGAGGTCAAGGTCGACGGTGAAG
>JBKJTQ010000294.1:0-10746 GCA_046589895.1 Sphingomicrobium sp. | reverse complement strand
GCCGCGCCGTCTCTTGTCGAAGCCCAACGCATCGCCGCGCTCGAGGCGCGGCTTGCGATGCTCGAACGGCAGGCGCTGAGCGTGCAGGGCTCGGCGGGGCGCGCCGATGCGCTGGTGATCGCTTTCGCCGCGCGCCGCGCGGTCGAACGCGGGGTTGCGCTTGGCTATCTCGAGCCATTGCTGGTCGAACGCTTCGGCGCAAATCACCCGGCAGCCGTCGCGACGGTAATCACCGCCTCGCGCAATCCGGTCACCCAGGACGAACTGATCGACGACTATGACAAGCTCGGGCCGTTGTTGCGCGGCACCGGGCCGGAGGAAAGCTGGTGGACCGGAGTGCGGCGCGAGCTCGGCAGCTTGGTGTCGATCCGCCGCAATGATTCGCTTAGCCCGCGCCCCGCCGCGCGCTTCGATCGCGCGCGCGCGGCCCTCGGCGGTGCAGAAGTCGATTCGGCGCTTGCCGAAACGATGCGGCTTCCGGGCGCGGCGCGACCCGAAGCGCAAGGCTGGATCGGTCGTGCGCGCCGCCTTATCGCGGCTAAGCGCGCGCTCGACGAACTTGAAAGTGCTGCGCTGGTCGGAACCGCGCGTCGGACGATCGGAGCTTGACCTGTGGCATTGGTCGAGCCGATGGTCGGGAAGGCGTTAAGCCGCTCAATCGGTAGCATATTCGGGGAAGACTTCATGACGCCAAGTTTGCGCAGCATGATGATGGGGTTGTCGTTGGGGCTGCTTGCGGGATCGGGGTCGGCGCAGGCAAAGCGCGATCCGCTCGCCCCCTTGTCGCAAGAGCCGCGAGGCTCGGTGGTCCGCAATGCCGGGCCCTCGCCCCTCACCGTGCTCCAAGTCGATGCACCGCCGCCGCGCAGGACCGTTCGCGTACAATACCCCGCGCCGGCTGCTGCTCCTGCGGCGTTGCGCGACCGGATCACCGCGCTGGGTCGCGCCTTTGATGGCATCGCGGGCGTTTCCGTGATCTCGCTGCGCGACGGCTGGCAGGTCGATCAGAATGCGGTGCGCCTCTATCCGCAGCAAAGTTGTTCCAAATTATGGGTCGCGATCACCGCGCTCGACATGGTCGATCAGGGCCGGGTCCGGCTCGACGACCGTGTCACGCTAGGGCGCGATGATCTAACTCTGTTCCACCAGCCGCTGCGCGCCAAAATCCTTGGCGGCGGCGCGACCACCACGCTCGGCAATTTGCTGTTCACTGCGATTACCGAGAGCGACAATACCGCCAATGACAAATTGATGCGCTCGATCGGCGGACCTGCCGCGGTGCGCGACATGGTCGAGCGCAAATCATTGGGCTCGATCCGATTCTACGAAGGCGAGCGCGCGCTCCAGTCCAAGATCGCCGGGCTGATCTGGAGCCAAAGCTGGGCGATCGGCGACGGCTTTTACAAGGCGCGCAGCGCGCTCCCGCTGTCGCTGCGCAAGGCGTCGTTCGAACGCTATATCAGCGACCCTTATGACGGCGCGTCGCCGCATGCGGTAGCGCTCGCATTGGCGCGGCTAAAGCGCGGCGACCTGCTTTCGCCTGCCTCGACCACGCGGCTGCTGGCGACGATGGGCGCGACCCGCACCGGCAAGGCGCGGGTTCGCGCCGCGCTCGCCCCAGGCTGGAAATGGTCGCACAAAACCGGGACGGGACAAGTGCTTCAAGGCCGCATCGGCGGCATCAACGACATCGGAATCCTTACCGCGCCCGATGGCACCGCTTACACGATGGCGATCATGACCGTGCCCAACAAGAGCGACGGCGCGGCGCAGGGGCTGATGCAATCGGTCGCGCGGGCGGTGATTGCGGCGCACGTCCCGCGCTATGGCGGTTGACGATGCGGTCGCGCGGCGGCTGATCGCCGCGCCCGGGGTCCAGCGCGTCCCCAGCCGCGCGCTCGACCTGTTCATCGCCCGCGATTTCCTCGATCCAGCGCGATGCGCGGCCTTGGGCGATGCGATCGACGCGCGCCGCCGCCCGTCGGAGATCGCCGACGATGTCGGGCATGTCGCCTTCCGCACCAGCGAGACGTGCGATCTCGACCTGGCCGACCCGCTCGTGGCCGGGGTCGACGCCCTGCTGTGCGATTTCCTTGGCCTGACGCCAGCCGCCTCCGAACCGATCCAGGGTCAGCGCTATGCCCCGGGGCAGGAATTCAAGCCGCACACTGACAGCTTCAATCCTGGCGGCGCCGATTTTTTCGTTCATTGCGCCGAACAGGGCCAGCGCACCTGGACCGCGATGCTCTATCTCAACCGGCCCGAGGAGGGCGGCGCGACGCGGTTCAAACATATCGACAAGACGATTCAGCCCGAATTGGGCAAGCTCCTAGCGTGGAATAATTTGCTCCCCGACGGCTCGCCCAACATGGCGACACTTCACCAGGGGATGAAGGTCCGGCGCGGGACGAAATACATCATCACGAAGTGGTTTCGCCAATTCGCCGCCGCTTAGCGCGGCTTGCGCGGACCCTTGGGTTTATTGGCATAGGGCTTGATCACCGCGCGCGCCGGGGGCGGGCCAGAGCGCGGACCCGGGGTCAAACGCGGGCGCGGGCGCGGGCGCTGGTCGGGGCGGATGTTGGCGCCATGATCGCCGCGATCCATTGGTCCCGGCGGTCCCTCCGCGACGATGATCGTGACTTCGCCTTCACCCTCGGCGCCCGCCGTCCGGCGCACAGCCTCGGCGAAGCGGGGCGCGAGGTCGCGCGGAATCTGGAAACGGGTTTCATTGGCGGCGATGCGGATCGCGCCGACCTCGTTGCGGGTGATATGTCCGCGGCGGCACAATAAAGGCAACAGCCAGCGTGGATCGGCGTTGTGGCTGCGTCCGATATCCATTTTGAACCATACAATATCCTCGAACCCCGGGCGGTGCGCATCGGCCTTGGTCGCCTGCCCGTCGGCGCGGACGTCGATCAATTCCTCGGGTTCGGGGAGGCGCGAACGGTGGATCTTGACCAGCGCAGCGGCAATGTCTTCGGGGCTCTGTTCGGCGAGCAGCCGCGCGCCAAGCTTGCGATCCTCCTCATCGACCTCGACCGGAGCAAGCAAGGCGGTGAGCAGCCGCTCATGGTCGGCGGCGCGAATGTCACCGGGAGTCGGGGTGGCGAGCCATGTTGCTTCGATCCGCGCGCCCTTGAGCATCATCTCGATCCGGCGGCGGCGCGGATAAGGGACGATCAGCACCGCCGTCCCCTTCTTGCCCGCGCGCCCGGTACGCCCGGACCGGTGCTGGAGCGCTTCGGCGTCGCGCGGGACCTCGACGTGGACGACGAGGCTCAGGCTCGGCAGGTCGATCCCGCGCGCGGCGACATCGGTCGCGACGCACACGCGGGCGCGGCCGTCACGCAGCGCCTGCATCGCATGGTTGCGCTCGGCCTGGCTATGCTCGCCCGACAAGGCCACTACCTGGAAGCCGCGCTCGTTAAGCGTGTTCGACAAATGGCGGACATTGTCGCGCGTGGCGCAGAACAGCATCGCGGTCTCAGCCTCGTGGAGGCGCAAGATGTTGATCACCGCATGTTCGATATCCGACGGCGCGACCGCGACCGCCTGATAGGCGATATCGCCATGGCCGCGATCCTCGCCGACGGTCGAAATGCGCAGCGCGTCATTCTGATATCGCTTGGCAAGCGCGACGATCGGGCGCGGCATCGTCGCCGAGAACAGCATCGTACGGCGCGTGTCGGGGGTCGCGTCGAGGATTTCCTCCAGCTCCTCGCGAAATCCCATGTCGAGCATCTCGTCGGCTTCATCGAGTATGGCGACCGAAAGATGCGACAGGTCAAGCGCGCCGCGTTCGAGATGGTCGCGCAGCCGCCCCGGGGTGCCAACGACGATCGTCGCGCCCTGCGCCAATGCACGGCGTTCCTTCATCGCGTCCATTCCGCCGACACAGGCGACGATCCGCGCGCCGGTCTTGGCGTAAAGCCACTGCAACTCGCCGGCGACCTGCAGCGCCAGCTCGCGGGTCGGCGCGACGACGAGCGCCGCGGGCCCGAGCGCGAACGCCGCGCGACCGTTGGCGTCGAGGAATTGAGCCGCCATCGCCATCCCAAAGGCGATCGTCTTACCCGATCCGGTGCGCGCCGACACGATCAGGTCGCGGCCGTCGGCGGCGGGTTCGATGACCTGCATCTGGACCTGGGTCGGGATGTCGTAGCCGCGCTCGGCGAGCGCCTCGGCGAGGGTCGCGGGAAGTGAGTGAAACGCCATGAAGGCCCTAACCGGAGAAAGCGCGCGCCGCCCGGTCCGGAGCGGATCGGGCAAGACGACGCGGGAACGAGGATCGAAAGCGCCCCAACATCGGTCGCGCGAGTATCTTGGAGCGGGCGAAGGGATTCGAACCCTCGACCCCAACCTTGGCAAGGTTGTGCTCTACCCCTGAGCTACGCCCGCTCGATTGGCGGACCGGACATAATCCCGGTCGGGTGGAGCGGGCAGCTAGCATCGGTCCTGCGGGTCCGCAAGTCCCTTGTGAATGCGCCTCGCGCCGCCGCTTGCCGCTTGCGCATGGCGTCGCCATATGCGGGGCAAGGGCGAAAGTGGAGGTATTGCGTGGCGACTCTTGGGATGAGCGAGGACGAACGGACCGCGGTCGAGCGATTCCAGCGCGAGGTCGTCGAACCGTCGATGACCAGCCTCGTAATCGTCGATTTCTGGGCCGAATGGTGCGGCCCGTGCAAGCAATTGGGGCCGGTGCTCGACAGTGTCGCGGCGGATTATGCCGACAAGGGCGTAATCCTCGCTAAGATCGATGTTGAAGCAGACAAATTCCTCGCCGCCCAATTTCAGGTAAAGACGATTCCGACGGTCTACGCCTTCTTTCAAGGCCAACCGGTTGCCGACCTAACTCAATATCGGACCGAGGCGCAATATAAGCGTGTGCTCGACCAGTTGCTCGGCCAATTGCCGGTCAAGGGTCCGGTGCAGGACCTCGCCGCACAGATCGAGCCGGTTATCGCGATGGGTGAGGAAGTGCTCGCCGATGGCGACGCTGCCCAGGCCGAGGCGGTATTCGAGAAAATCCGCGACATGGACCCGGCCAATCCGGCGGTGCTCGGCGGGCTGGCGCGGGCGATGATCGCAGGCGGCAAGGTCGAGGCGGCCCGCGACCTGCTCGACGCGCTCGATGCGGAACAGGGCAAGCATTCCGCGATCGCTCGCGCCCGCGCCGCGCTTGAAGTCATGATGGTGCCCGCGACCGATGTCTCGGCCGAACGAGCGCGGCTCGATGCCAACCCCGACGACCATGAGGCGCGGTTCGCTATTGCGCAGGCGGCGATGGCGGCGGGCGACCGCGATGTGGCGGCCGACGGCTTGCTCGAGATCGTACGGCGCGACCGCGAGTGGAATGACGGCGCGGCGCGCGCGCGATTGCTCCAGATGCTCGAAGCGGCGGGCTATGAAGACCCTTGGGGCCGCGCCCAGCGGCGGCGCCTTTCCGCCTTACTCTTCACATGATGGGGGCCAAGCCCGCGCGCGTCCCAATTTTCCCGCTGGCTGGCGCGCTGCTGTTTCCGCGCGCGCAATTGCCACTCCACATTTTCGAGGAACGCTATCGCGAAATGGTGCGCGACGCGCTCGCCGGGCCGGGGCGAATCGCGATGATCCAGCCGAGCGGCGATGGCGATCCGCCGCCGCTGTTCCGTGCCGGCTGCCTAGGCGAAATCGTCGGGGTTGAAGAACTTGACGACGGGCGGTTCAACCTCGTCTTGCAAGGTTCGCACCGCTTCCGCCTGATTGCCGAGGCCGACATCGGCACCCCCTATCGCCAGGCCGACATCGACCTCGCCGCGTTCGACGACAGCGAACCCGACCCGCTACCACTGATCCTGCGCAGCGCGGTCGAGCAGGAAGCGCGGCGCTTCGGCGATGCGCTCGGGCTGGCGATCGACTGGAACGCGGTCGGGCGGCTCGACGACGAGATGCTGGTCAACGCCATCGCTCAGGTCGCGCCGTTCGATCCGGGCGCCAAGCAGGCGTTGCTCGAAGAAGCCGGTCTCGCTGGCCGCGCCGAACTCGTCGTCCAACTAATGGAGTTTCAGCGCCTCGCCCCCGGCGGCGCGGACATGGGTCAGACAATGCAATAATGCGCCGACCCTTCAAAGGCGCTAGGATCAAATCGGCAATCCCCGCAGCAGCAGGGGCAGGTCCCCACTCGTCCCGCGCGCTTCGGCCATCAGCCTCTGCTTGACCGGACCGATGCGGTTGATCAGCCCCATGCCGAAGCGCCGCACCCGGCTGGCGGTCTTGCCCCGGACGCCATAAATGCGGGTCAGCGTATCCGTGGCGAGCGCGACCATGAACGTATCGACCCCGCGCCACCGTTGATAGCGATCGAGCAATTGCCGGTCGCCAAGGTCGAGGCCGAGCCGCGCGCCTTCGACCAGCACCTGCGCCAATGCGGCGGCATCGCGATAGCCAAGGTTGACCCCCTGCCCCGCGATCGGATGCACCCCGTGCGCGGCGTCGCCGACCAGCGCGAGGCGGTTCGAAATGATCTGCCCGGCATGGTGGAAACCGAGCGGCCAGGACGAACGCGGCGCGATCATTTCGACCTTGCCGAGGAAGCCGCCCATTGCCGCCTGCGCCTCGGCCGCGAAGTCGGCATCGCTGAGCGACAACAACCCCGGCGCATCGCTCGCGCGGACCGACCATACGATCGCCGAGCGGTGCCCACCCGTATCATCGTTCATCGGCAGCAAAGCGAAGGGCCCGGCGGGATAGAAAATCTCATGCGCGATCTGGTCGTGCGGCAGTTCGTGGCGAAGCGTCGAAACGATCGCGGCATGGTCATATTTCCACCGCGCGACGCGAATCCCCGCCGCCCCGCGCGTTGGCGAATTGCGCCCCTCGGCGGCGACGAGCAGGGGCGCATGCAAAATTCGCCCGTCCTCAAGCGCCGCCGTGACGCCAAATTCGCCGCGCTCGACCTTGGCGGCGCGGCTGTTCCAGTGAAGCGCGATCTTCTTGCCCGCCTCGGCGCGTGCCCGCAACGCACTTCGCAAGTGGTGGTTCTCGTACATCCAACCGAGCGGCTCGTCGTCGGCGCCGGGGTCGAATGCGAGCCCTCCCGGGGCAAGACCGTCGGCAACCTCGATCCGCCGGATCGGCGATCCGGGCTCGGGAAAATGATCGCTGATCCCGACCGTGTCGAACATCCGCTTCGACGATGACGATAATGCGGTTGCGCGGCCATCGAAGCTCGCGCCGGTGAGCGTGTCGGGGTCGGCGGGGTCGATAATCGTCGCGCTCAGTCCGCTCGAATCGAGCGCCGCGGCCAACGCCAGTCCGACCAGTCCGCCCCCCAGGATTATCACGTCGTTGCGTTCCATTTCGCCGATGTAGGCGGTGCGGCGCGCGATGGCGACCCTCAACGCGCTTGACCGGTGAGTCCGGCACGAGGCATTGTGGCGTCAGTCATTCACCGGGGGACATCATGGCGAGCGCGGCCCAGCGGGTACCCAAACGCGATCTCGAGCCGCACTGGCGCGACAAATTGGCCGATTCGGTGCGCCGTTTCGCGCGCCGCAGCACGGGTGCGGTTCTTGTCGCGCTCGGCGTCGGACTTGCGCTCGCTTTGATCACCTATTCGAGCGTCGATCCCAGCCTGACCACCGCCGCGGGCGGGCCACCGACCAATTGGCTCGGCGCGGCGGGGGCCTATTCAAGCGACTTTTTATTGTTGCTGTTCGGACCCGCCGCGGCGCTATTCCTGCCCTTGCTCGCGCTGACCGGGGTGCGTTTGCTGCGCGAGGTCGATGGCGGACGCCTCGGTCGCGCCATCCTCGTCGCGCTTGGCGGGGTGCTTCTTCTCGGGCTTGCTGCGGCCTTGTTCGCGGGGACCGCGGTGAGCGGGCTGCCCGGCGGATGGGGCGGAGTGATCGGACTTGCCGGGGCACATGGCGTCGACGCACTTGTTGCTTTGATCGACAATCCGGGGGTCGAAGGACCGCTGCGGTTGTCGCTAATGGCGTTGCTCGCGATTTCAGGGCTCGCGCTCGGCTATTTCGCACTTGGGCTGCGCCCCGACGAGCGCGGCTGGGCGAGTTTCAGGCTGCGCCGCGACCCCGGCACGATCGCCGCCAAGCCCCCGCGCCGCAGCCGCCAGCGCGACGGGATGCTCGACGACGATGGCCCCGCCGCACCCCCGCGCTCGCGCCCCGCGGTCGCAGTGTCCGACCCGGCCAAGCCGATCGCCGCGGCGGGGTCGCTGCGCAAGGATGCGCGCAAGGGCAAGCCCGCGCCTGGCCAGACCAGCCTTGCCCTCGGCGACAATTATGCCCTCCCCCCGCTGGCGCTGCTTGGCGCTGCCCCCGTCGGGAGCAAGACTCCGATCGACCGCGCCGGGCTCGAGCGCAATGCGCGGCTGCTCGAAAGCGTGCTCGAGGATTTTCACGTCCGCGGCGACATCGTCGAGGTCCGCCCCGGCCCAGTGGTGACGATGTACGAACTCGAACCCGCCAGCGGTATCAAGGCGAGCCGGGTGATCCAGCTTGCCGACGATATTGCGCGCAACATGTCGGCCTTGTCGGCGCGTGTCGCGACAATCCCCGGGCGAAGCGTAATCGGGATAGAGCTGCCCAATGCCAGGCGCGAGCCGGTCGTGCTCAGCGAACTGATCGGCAGCCAGGCGTTCGAAGACCAGAACATGTCGCTGCCCTTGATCCTCGGCAAAAATATATCGGGCGACCCGGTCATCGCCGATCTGGCGCCGATGCCGCATCTGCTTGTCGCGGGGACGACCGGGTCCGGCAAGTCGGTGGGCTTGAACTGCATGATCCTGTCTTTGCTCTACCGGCTCAGCCCCGATGAGTGCAAAATGATCATGATCGATCCCAAGATGCTCGAACTGAGCATGTATGAGGATATTCCGCATTTGCTCGCGCCGGTGGTGACCGAACCGGGCAAAGCGATCCGCGCGCTCAAATGGACCGTCGAGCAGATGGAGGAACGTTAGCGCATGATGGCGAGCCTTGGCGTCCGTCAACTCGCCAGCTTCAACAGCAAGGTGCGTGACGCCAAAGCCAAGGGCGCGCAGCTCGGTCGCAAAGTGCAGACCGGCTACAATGCCGACAGCGGACAGCCGATCTACGAGACCGAAGAGCTCGACTATGACGTGCTTCCGCAGATCGTGGTGATCGTCGATGAGCTTGCCGATTTGATGATGACCGCTGGCAAGGAAGTCGAATTCCTCATCCAGCGGCTGGCGCAGAAGGCGCGCGCGGCGGGGATCCACCTGATCATGGCCACACAGCGCCCTTCGGTCGATGTCATTACCGGGGTGATCAAGGCCAATTTGCCGACTCGCATCAGCTTCCAGGTGACGTCGAAAATCGACAGCCGCACCATCCTTGGCGAGCAGGGAGCCGAGCAACTGCTCGGCAAGGGCGACATGCTCTATATGCCTGGCGGCAAGCAGATCCTCCGTGTCCACGGCCCGTTCGTCAGTGACGACGAGGTTCGCGCCGTCGCCGACCATTGGCGCAAGCAAGGCGTCCCCGACTATATCCAGGCGGTGACCGAGGAGCCCGAGGACGGCGGCTATCTGTTCGACGGCCAGCCCGTCGGCGAAGACGATGCTGAGACCCAGCTCTATCGCAAGGCGATCCAGATTGTCGCCGAAAGCCAGAAGGCTTCGACCTCCTACCTTCAGCGCCAACTCCGGGTCGGCTACAACAGCGCCGCGCGGCTGATCGAGCGGATGGAGAAAGACGGTCTCGTCGGCGTCCCCGACCACGTCGGCCGCCGCGAGCTCCTGATCGACACCGAGGGCCACGCGATCTGAGACGCCCTGAGCAAGAAAAGACTTCTCTATACGCAAGGGAACTTGGGGGTTCAGGGGGCATTCAATGCGGCAAGGCCAATTGACGGGCCTTCAATCAGGAGATTCGCATGCCGGTCACATCTTCCTTTGCGCGCGCGCTGGTTTCGGCGTTCGCCGTGACCGCGCTTGCCGCTCCGTCAATCGCGTCGCCGTCGACCGATCTGCGCGCGGTCGAAAGCCATCTTTCGCAGACCCAGAGCCTGGTCTCGCAATTCACCCAGACCGACGGCAAAGGCCGCCAGCTGTCGGGTACGCTGTCGCTCAAGCGCCCCGGGCGGATCCGCTTCGAATATGGCCGCGGCGCCAACATGTTGCTGGTCGGCAATGGCAAAACGCTGAGCTTCATCGATTATGACGTCGGGCAAAAGTCGAGCTGGCCGGTCGCCAAGTCGCCGCTCGCGGTGTTGTTGTCGTCGAACCCCGAGCTTGGCCGGATCGCACGGGTCGTCTCGTCGAACGACCCGCGGATCGTCGTGGTCCGAGCGCGCGACGCCCGCCGCCCCGAATTTGGCACGCTCGTGCTCGCCTTCACCCGTAGCCCCGGATCGCCCGCGGGGCTCATGCTCGAAGGCTGGACGGCGATTGACGCGCAGAACAAGACGACGCGGGTGCGCCTTGACGGGCAGCGCTATAATGTTGCGGTCGCCGAAAGCGCCTTTACTTACGCCGAACCGAAACGGAGACGCTAAAATTTGGTGCTGAATCGCAACGCGTTAAGCGTGGCGACAGGGAGGCGGCACTAGAAGGGCTCTTGATCGCAGCGGGTCGCGGGGTTTCCCCCTGTTACCCTCGGCCCCGTGATCGCCTTGCGTGACGAACGCATGGTTGGCCCTCGCTCCATGCCCCCGGAGCGGGGGCCTTTTTTGTGGTCGTGCGGCGTGCCCCCCGCTAGATGCTGGAGCATATGACGAAAC
>JBKJTQ010000237.1:0-6577 GCA_046589895.1 Sphingomicrobium sp. | reverse complement strand
CAGCCGCGGGTCGAGCCCGGGATAGCAAGCGGCAACCACCTGAGGGACGGTCCGGTCGCCCGCCGCCAGCCGCTTCAAGATTTGCCGCTCGCGGCTCATGCGGTGCCCCGCCATGCCGCGCACCAATTGCTGCGGGTTGGTCACTGCGGGGCCATGCGCGGGGTAATAGATGCGGTCGTCGCGCTGCCGGAGCTTGTCGAGGCTCGCCATATACGCTCCCATGTCGCCGTCGGGAGGAATAACCACAGTGGTCGACCAGCCCATTACATGGTCGCCGGTGAACAATGCGCCGCGATAGGCGAAGCACAGATGGTTCGACGTATGCCCCGGGGTCGCGACCGCGGTGAAGGCGTGGCCATCGACCTCAATCGCCTCGCCGTCGCCAAGGACACGGCCGGGCACATAATCGCCGTCGAAACTGGCATCGGCGCGCGGTCCGGCGCTGTCGAGGCTGAGCGGGGCGCAGCCAATGATCGGCGCGCCGGTCGCGGCGGCGAGCGCGCGGCTCGCGGGGCTATGATCGCGATGAGTGTGGGTGCAGACAATCGCCACCAGCCGCCTTCCCGCAAGCGCCGTGACGATCGCCGCGACATGCTCGGGCAGGTCGGGGCCGGGATCGACCACGACCACCTCGTCTTCGCCCGCGAAGTAAGTTTGCGTTCCGGTATAAGTGAAGGGCGAGGGATTGCGCGCAAGCAAGCGCGCGATCCCCGGCTCGATCAGTTCCACGAGGTCGTAAGGCGCGTCCACCGGGCTCATCTCGCACGCCGCTGAGCGCTGCGCCAGCAAGTCAGGCGCGGGCCCATGGCACGCGCGCGCCGAGCGGCGCGGTCGCGCGCTGCGCGGCGGCGCGGAGCGCGCGCGGATAAAGCTCACCGAACAAGGCGAGCATGCTTTCACGCCAGCTATATTGCTGCGCGTGGCGCCATGCCGCCTGGCCCATCGCGCGCGGATCGCCCGCCCAGATGGCGGCAAGATTGCGCGCCATGGTCGCGGCATCGTCGACCGGGCCGATGCGACCGATCTCGGGCGTGATCCGGTCGACCATCGCCCCCGCCGCGACCCCGACCACGGGAAGCCCCGAGGCCTGCGCCTCGATCACCGAAATGCCGAACGTCTCGTCGGCCATCGCCGAGGCGTAAAGGTCGGCGCTGGCGAGCCACCGTGCGAGCCGCGTGCGATCCGCGACAAAGCCGGGAAGGAAAGCACGCTGCCCGGCCAGCCGTTCGGCAAGCTGCGCGCGCATCGGCCCGTCACCGATCAGCACGAGAAAGGCGCGAAGCTCGGGCGGTAAGCGCAGGAATGCCTCGGCAACGACCTCGGCGCGTTTCTCGCTGTCGAGCCGGCCGGCGTAGATGATCAGTGGCTCATCATCATCGAGACCGACGGAGGCACGCAGCGCGGGGCAGCGCTTGGCCGGGCTGAATTCGCCCAACTCAACTCCGAGCGGGACGACATCGACCGGACCGACCCCCAGGTTCCGCAACTTCGCCGCGCCGCCATTCTCGCTCATCGCGAACACTGCGTCGAACCGGCGGTAAAGGTTGGCGGCATAGGCATAAGAGACGCGCGCCGCCCCTCCGCCGAGTGCGGGGCCGAGCCATTTGCCCACCGCGCGCTCGACATAGACCGTCGGAAAATCGGTGCAATAAGCCGCGACCAGCGCGGTGCCGGGGAAGGAGCGGCGATGGGCGAGCGCAGCCCACGGCAGATTATAGGCGTCCTGGCATTCGATCAGGCCAGGGCGATGAGTCGCAAGCGCCGCGCGCACCGCGCCATTGCGCAGCAGCAGGCGGTAATTGGGGCTTCCCGGGACGAGTGGCGAGGCGATCGTGACGGTTATCGCGCGGCCATCCTCCTCGACCAGCGTGCTGTCGGCCGCGCCCGGGATGATCAACAAATGGCGATGCGGGCTATGGTCGAGAATATGGCGCCGCTTATGCCGGATGTAGGTGCCGACCCCGCCCCCCCTGGCCGACCAGCTTTGCGTCAGGTCGCAATAGGTCGTGCCGTCAGGAAACATGCCAAAGGGATCGTCGCGCGCCATGACCGATCAACTCGCCGAGCGCGGAATCGTGCCTCGCGCCCGGGACCGCCCCCGACCAAGTGTCGGAATTTTTGACGATGCCGCAAGCGCGAGGAAGATTAAATAATATATTTTCCGCAGTTTTCTGGACCTTCTTACGTTTGGCACGCGGTTTGCAATACTGATCGTGTCCACTTGGTTCCACAGACCAATTAGAGGGGCGGCGCAGCGGTTTCTGGTCCCGCGCGCCGCCCCTTTTAATTTGCCCCGCCGAGTTGTGTGACTACTCTATTCAGGTCCCGCGATAAAGGAAATCCCTGGTCTGGCTATTCGCTGGCAGGAACGCCTCAATTGCCAGTTCCGCGAGCGTCGATGGGCGTGCCGAACATCGTCGTGATGCTGAAGAAGGACAGGTCGCCACCGACCGTGCGAAGGACCAGCGGCACGCGACCCCGCTCGGATGCTCGACATCCGTCACGGCGCCATCGGGGAATGCGCGAAGCTCGGCCAGCAACGCGACCACAACGGGATCGCCACTCGCTTCGATCTGGTCTTCCAGCCGGTGGTCAGGCTGGGCCGGAGCGAAACCCGCAGCGACCAGCAACTGATTGCGGTCGCGGTGTGGAACTTTCAGTCGCTCGGCAGGACGCAGTAGCATCGTCCGGCCTGGGCGCGAGCGACCCGTTTCGACATAACTCAGGTGACGAGCGGATATTTCGGCATCGAGCGCGAGGGCCTAGCTCGTCTCCTCGCCGACCAGCGTCTTCAACTCGCCGCTTTCGAACATTTCCATCATGATGTCCGATCCGCCGACGAATTCGCCCTTCACATAGAGCTGGGGAATGGTCGGCCAGTCTGAATATGCCTTGATCCCCTGGCGAATCTCCTGGTCGGCGAGCACATCGACGGTTTCATAGGGCGCCTCTAGATGCTCGAGGATCGCGATCGCGCGGCTCGAAAAGCCGCATTGCGGGAACAATGGCGTCCCCTTCATGAACAGCACGATGTCGTTGGCGTTGACGAGCGCGTCGATGCGCTCGCTTGACGGGGTAGTGGGGGCGTCGGTCACTGATGGTCTCCCGATGGTATCGCAGTCTCAAGCTGCAATGCGTGAAGCTCGCCCCCCATGCGCCCGCCGAGCGCGGCATAGACCGCCTGATGTTGGCGCACCCGGCTCATCCCGGCAAAGCTTTCCGAGATGACCCGCGCGGCATAATGATCGCCATCGCCGCGCAGGTCGGTGATCTCGACCCGCGCATCAGGAATGGCGGCGATGATTAGCGCTTCGATTTCGGCGGCGGCCATCGCCATCAGCTATGTGCTTCCATCAGCTGGCGGCGCGCCTCGACCGTCTTGTGATCGAGCGTGGCGCGAATCTTGTCCTCGTCGATGTCGATTTGCGCACTGGTCAGATCGCCGAGCAATTTGCGGATCACATCTTCGTCGCCGGCTTCTTCGAAATCGGCATGGATGACTTCCTTGGCATAGGCTTCGCCCTCGGCGGCAGTCAGCCCCATCAGCCCCGCCGCCCATTCGCCGAGCAAGCGATTCCTGCGGGCGAGGATGCGGAACTGCATTTCCTCGTCGCGGGCGAATTTGGTTTCGAACGCACGCTCGCGATCGTCGAACTGGGTCATCGGGTGATATCCTCAAACTGGCTTCTATCGACAGATAGGCGGTCGCACCGAACGAGGCAACGCACGCGGCACGTTTAGCGCTTTTCCGCCCCCACCCGTTCCAGCCACGCCTTCGCCTGCTTGGGTTCGCCGACGGCACTGGGCGCGACCGGGCCGCGCGCGTCGAAGAAATCGTGGTGGAGCGCGAAGGGTTCGAGCATCAATTGTTCGCGCAATCCGTCGACCGCGTCGCCGAGCGCGCGCAGCTCGTCGATCACCGGCGCCAACGCAGCGCGTTCGCGCTTGTCGGCGCGATGGTTGAACAGCCCCGGCTTGCCCGCAACGGTGCGTTCCAGCGCGGCGGTTAACGTCTCGCGATATTCTTGCTCAAGGTCGGTGCGGCGCTGGTCGAGCCGTTCGAGGCGATCGATCTTGGCCATCATTCGAGCGTCACCACGACCTTGCCGATCACGCTGCGCGAGGCGAGCGCGGCAATCGCCTCGCCACCGCGGCTAAGCGGATAGGTGGCGCTGACGCGCGGCCCGATCCGGCCTTCGTCCCACAGCTTGAACAGGGTCGCGACATGCGCCGCATTGGCCTTGGGATCGCGAGCCGCGAACCCACCCCAGAACACCCCGCACACGTCGCAGCTCTTGAGCAAAGTGAGGTTGAGCGGGAGCTTGGGAATGCCGGCCGGGAATCCCACTACCAGATAGCGCCCCTCCCACGCGATCGAGCGCAGCGCGGACTCGGCATAATCGCCCCCAACCGGGTCGTAAATAACGTCGGCGCCCGCAGGCCCCACCGCATCCTTAAATTGTTGGGCAAGCGCTTTTTGCCCATCCTTGTCGAATGGTCCGCGCGGATAGACGATCGCCGCGTCGGCGCCTGCGTCACGCGCGGCCTGCGCTTTCGCCTCGCTCGACACTGCGGCGACGACCCGCGCGCCGCGTGCCTTGCCGAGCTCGATCGCGGAAAGACCGACCCCACCCGCAGCGCCCAATACCAGCAATGTTTGTCCGCTCGCAAGTTTTCCACGATCGTATAATGCGTGGATCGAGGTCACGTAGGTCAGCAGCAGCGCCGCGCCATCGGTGAAGCTACGGCTCGCGGGAAGCGCGATCGCGCTGCTGGCGGGGATGACGATCTTTTCGGCGAGTCCGCCAAACCCCGGGACCGCGATCAGCCGGTCGCCGACTTTCCACCCTTCGACATCTTCGCCGACCGCCTCGACCTCGCCCGCAATTTCGCCTCCCGGCGCGAACGGGCGCGGCGGGCGCACCTGATATCTGTCCTCAATGATCAGCACATCGGGATAATTGATCGCTGCCGCCCGAACCCGGACGAGCAATTCGCCGCGGCCAGCGACCGGATCGGGCAGTTCGCTCAGCTTGAGCGTGTCGGGGCCGCCGGGGGCGGTGCTTAATAAGGCTTTCATATGATCAACTCCCCTTCCGTCGTTGCGAGGAGCGAAGCGACGCAGCAATCCAGTCGGCGCAAGACTGGAGCGCTTCGCTGCGCTCGCGATGACGAGATTGCTATTCCGCCGCCTTCGGAAAAGCCGGCAATTTGGCGACATCGGCCGGCTCATGCTGGATGATCACCCGGGCGCCGAGATTCTTCGCCATCCGGTCGAAACGGTCGAACGACGCCAACGTGTCGGCCCGGTTGGTGTTGAAGCTCGGCATACCGTGGTTCCTCACCTGCTCGGTGAAATGGTAGAGATCACCAGTGAGCAGCACCGGCCCGCTCGCCAATCGCACGAGCAGCGCCTGGTGGCCCGGTGTGTGTCCCGGCATCGCAAGGATGACGACGCGGCCGTCGCCGAACACATCCTTGTCGCCCTCCACCGCTTCGACTTTGGCACCGCCGTCAACCCATGGCTTGAGCGCGGCGCGCCCCGGCGGATAGGCTTTGACCGCCTCGAGATCGGCCTTGCCCATCAACAAGGTTGCGCCCGAAAAATCAGCCGCCTGGCCCGTATGGTCGTCATGATAATGGCTGATGCCGACATATTCGACATCGGCCGGCGCGATCCCGACCTTCGCCAGCTGATCGACCAGCCGCGTCCTGAGCGACATTGTGAACGGCCCCTGGGCCATCGCCGGCTTGCCCGCCATAGCCCCCGACAGGCCGGTGTCCCAAAGCATCACGCGGTTGCCGTGGCGGATCAGATAACAGCTGTCGGTAAGCGTCTTGCTCCTGCCGGGATAGAGGAACGTGTCGGAGAAAATGTCGAGTGGTTCGACCGCGATCGTGCCGCAATCGAGCCTCGTTAACGAAACCTTCGTGGTGCCGGGCTTGGGCGCTTGAACGGCGAGCGCCGGCGCCGCCAGCACGGTCGCGGCCACCACCACCATAATTCTCCTCATCGATTTCCTCCTTTGGTTCGTTGGCGCTCGGTGGCAACAACGGCGGCGGCGGTCATCCCGTCGAAAGCGGATCGCGCCGCAGCCGCCGGATTCTGATTGGCATAACGCCGCGCGGGCACGCTGGCGATAGCGCTGTCGAACATCAAGCGATCCGCGAGCGGCAGGTCGCGCCGCGCGGCTTCGGTCGTGGCGGCGAAGGCTTGCGGCGAGGTCCCGTCGATGCGCGTCGGCGCGGGGTCGGTGCAGGCTGCAAGGCTAAGGCTGAGCGTGGCGGTCATCGCCCACCCTCTCCCGCTGAAAGAGGGTGACTCGGCAAGGCCGAGCGGAGTGAGGGAGAGCTTTACAAGTCCGGTCATCCCACCCTTTCCGCCGCTTCCTCCATTCCTTTCCCTCCCCAGCGAAAGGGATTAGCCGACGTAATGCGCGCTCGTCTTCGAGCGAACCTCGTCGCCGTTCACTCCCGGGGCGGTCTCGACCAGCTTGAACGGCGATCCGTGATTGGGCCGCTCAAACACCGCGAGGTCGGTGACGATCATATCGACGCTGTTCTTGCCGGTCAGCGG
>JBKJTQ010000111.1:0-5710 GCA_046589895.1 Sphingomicrobium sp. | reverse complement strand
CGCGCGAACGATTTCGATCGGCATCCGCTCACGTTCGCCGAACGGGAAGTTGAGGATCGAGCGTTCGGTCTGCGCCCCCCAATAGCTGTCGCCGGGGACTTCGATCGGGCCGAAGCTGTCGGTTTCGGTGCGCGTCGCGGTGACCATATTCGAGCAATCCGTTCAGGACATTTAATTGGCCCGCCCTAACCAGCGTGTGCGCCTAAGTCGAGGGAGCGGCGCACTTCATTCGGCGGCGAGCAAGCGCTCGGCGCTTCCTAAATCAACCGACACCAGCCGGCTGACCCCGCGTTCAATCATCGTCACGCCGTACAGGCGGTGCATGCGGCTCATCGTCACCGCATTGTGGGTAACAATCAGATAACGCGTGTCGGTCGCCTTGCTCATTTCGTCGAGCAGATCGCAGAAGCGCTCGACATTGGCGTCGTCGAGCGGCGCATCGACCTCATCGAGCACGCAGATCGGCGCCGGGTTGGTCAGGAACAGCGCGAAGATCAGCGCTACCGCGGTAAGCGCCTGCTCGCCCCCCGACAGCAAGGTCAGCGTGCTCAGCCTTTTGCCCGGCGGTTGCGCCATGATTTCGAGTCCGGCCTCAAGCGGGTCGTCGCTTTCGACCAGCTCGAGATGCGCCTGCCCGCCGTCGAACAGAGTGGCAAACAAGCGGCGGAAGTGGCCGTCGACCTGCTCGAAGGCGGCGAGCAAGCGCACCCGGCCTTCGCGATTGAGGCTTCCGATCGAGCCGCGCAGCCGCGTGATCGCCTGCCCCAGCTCGTCGCGCTCGGCGACGGCTTGTTCGCGTATATTGTCGAGTTCGGTCAATTCCTGTTCGGCAACAAGGTTGACCGGGCCGATTCGCTCGCGCTCGGCGGTCCACCGGTCGAACTGATACTTTTCGTCGTCGGGGTCGTCGAGCGTGCCCGCATCAAATCCGAGCCGCTCGGGCAGCAGGGGCGGCGGGCATTCGAAGCGCTCACCGCTGAGCCGCGCATATTCCTGGCGCCGGCCGGCCTGGCCCTCGGCGCGCGCGGCGGCCCCGGCGCGGGCCTCGCGCGCCGCGGCGAACGCCTCGCCCGTCGTGGCGACCGCTTGACCAGCGATGGCGACGGCCTGCTCGGCATCGCGCTCGGCGCCTCCGGTCGCCGCGACCGCGCCTTCGCTTGCGGCAGCCTGGCGCTCGATGATGTCGATCGCGGAAGCCTGCTGCGCGGGCTGGTCGGCAAGCTCGGCGCGCTCGGAGGAAAGCCCGGCTTGTCGCTGCGCGGCATCCGCGAGGCGTTCCTCGGCGCGCGCCGCGCGGCCGCGCCATTCGCCAACCTCGCGCCCCGCGGCAGCATGGCGTTCACGGTCGGCGGCGGTTTCGCGCGCTCGCGTCGCCGACTGGGCGCGGGCGTCTGCGACCGTCTCTCCTGCTTGCGAGGCGGCAGCGCGTGCCGCAGCGACTTCGGCGTGAAGCGCGTCCGGATCGGGCAGCGCCAAAGCGGCGGCCTCGGCGCTCGCCAAAGCTTCGGACGCGGCCGACGCAATCGGGTCGAGATCGGCGGCGCGTTCGCCAAGCTGTTCGCGCTGCCCATCGAGCCGGTCGAGCGCGGTCTGCGCCATATCGCCCGCGCGGATCGCATCGCGCGCGGCGCGCTCGGCCTCGCCAGCCGCACTGTGCGCGGCATCGGCGGCACTGCGATGTGTATCGACCGCCACCGCCGCCGTGTCGCGATTGGCAAGCGCGGCGGCGGCTGCGGCCTGAAGCCCGGGAAGCGCGCGATCAAGTTCGGCGAGGCGGTTGGCGCGGAGCAGGCGTTCGGCCGCCGCCGCGCCGCCGCCAATGCTGACGAACCCGTCCCAGCGCCGCATCCGCCCGTCGCGAGTCACCAGCCGCTGCCCGACCGCGAGCGCCTCGCCTTTATCTTCATCCACCACACCGACCTGAGCCAGCCGCCGTTTGAGCGCCGCCGGGGCATCAACCCGGTCGATCAGCCCCTCGACGCCATCGGGCAACGCCGGATCGCCGCCCAGCGGCTCGCTCCCGTCCCAGCGCCGCGGCCCATCTCCGCCAAGCGTCGCATCAAGATCCTCGCCCAGCGCTGCCGCGAGTGCGCGCTCATACCCCGGTTGCGCGACGACGCTAGCGAGCGTCGCGCCGCCGCCCTGCGCCAGCGCGCGCGACAGCGCCTCGCGCTCGGAAGTGGCGGCACTCAGCGCCGCGCGCGACGCGCCAAGCTCGCTCTCGCCCGCGTCGCGCGCTTCGGCGGCCCGGGCGCGGGCCCGCTCCGCCTCGGCGAGCTTGACTTCAGCCTGAGCGAGCGCTTTTGCGGCCCGCTCGCGCGCCATCCGCGCGGCGTCGATCGCGGCGCGCTCGGTACGGCCATCGCCGAGCGCCTTGATCTGCGCGACAAGGCGCTGTTTCTCCCTCACGACGCGCACGGCCTGGTTGCGCGCGGCGTCGATCGCGGCGTCGGCAACCCGCCGCTCGCCGCGCATCGCGGCTTCCCTGGCGAGCACAGCGGCCAACGCCGCTTCGCCCTCGCGCGATCGGGTCTCGGCGGCGGTCAGTTCGCTGGCAATCCTCGCGGCGACCGTTTCGGCATCGGCGAGCCGCGCATCGATCACGGCGCGCTCGCCCTCAAGCGTCTTCACCGCAGCCTTGGCATCGTCGTTAAGCGCTTTCTCGCGCTCAGTGTCGGTCGCAAGGCTCAGCGCGAGCCGGTCGAGTTCAGCGAGCCGCCGCACCACCGTGTCATGCTCGGCCCGCGCGGTCGCCAATTGGTGGGCGAGGCTGCGCCCGGCATCGCGCGCGGCCAGCGCCGCGTCGCGCCGCGCGGCAAGCACGGTGGCGGCCTGTTCCTGGAGCGCCTGAGCGGTGCGCATGTCGTGCTGGAGCCGCGCCACCTCGCCCTCGGCAACCCGCGCCTGCTCGGCGGCGGCACTCGCAGCGCGGTCAGCCTCGGCCCATCGTGCGAAGATCAACCGCGCCTCGGCAGAGCGGATCTTGCCGGTCAGCTCACGGTAGCGCGCCGCGGCGCGCGCCTGGCGGCGGAGTGCTGCGGCGCGCGCTTCCTGGTCGCCCATTATTTCGTCTAGGCGCAGCAAATTCACCTCGGTCGCGCGCAATTTCTGCTCGGCATCCTTGCGGCGTGCATGAAGTCCCGCGATCCCGGCGGCTTCCTCGAGCATCATTCGCCGCTCGGCCGGGCGCGCGGCGATCACTGCGCCGATTCGCCCCTGGCTGACCAAGGCCGGGCTATGCGCCCCGGTAGCGGCGTCGGCGAACAGCAATGCGACATCCTTGGCGCGGACGTCGCGCCCGTCGAGGCGCCATGCCGACCCCGCGCCGCGCTCGATCCGCCGCGTGACTTCGGACTCGCCCCCGCCGCCCCCGCCGTCCTCGCCGCCCTCGCCGCCCTCGCCCTTCTGGTCGCTATCGCGCTCGATCAGCAGCGAGACTTCGGCGAAGTCGCGCGCCGGGCGCGTCGCCGTCCCCGCGAAGATGACATCGTCCATCCCTCCGCCGCGAAGCGCCTTGGCGCTGCCCTCGCCCATCACCCAGCGGATTGCCTCGAGCAGGTTCGACTTGCCGCATCCATTGGGGCCAACGACGCCGGTCAGACCCGGTTCGATGCGCAAATCGGCGGGTTCGACGAAGCTCTTGAAGCCGCTGAGTTTCAGCCGCCGAAAGCGCACCGATCCACCCCCCTTTGGCCCATATCAGCTGCCGAGCGCTTCCTTGAGCTTGGGTTCGAGCAGGCCCCATGTCGAGGAATTTTCGATCGTCGCTCCGTTGATGATAAAGGTCGGCGTCGCCTGGACGTTAAAGTTGGACACTGCGTCGCTATTCATCTGGACTAGCTGGGTCGCCGCCGCCGGATCAGCGAGGCAAGCTTCGGTCTTGGCTTTGGGAACCCCGCGCATTGCGGCGAAGGCGGGGAAGCCGGCGATGTCCGCCAATGCCTTGAACTGTGCCTGCGGGGGCTGGTTTTCGAGCGCCTTCATCTGCGCCGGGTCGGCGGTTTGGATCTTGCCGATCCAGTCCTTCTGGCCGGCGAAGAAAGCGCGCGTCAGGCCGAAGAAGCTTGCCGGCCCGCCGCAACGCGCGACCAGCGCGGCGGTAATGTCATAAGGGTCGCGGACGAAGTTGCGAAACTCGAACGAGACGAGTCCCTTCTTGACGTAATTTTCGACCAGCGGCTGGCCGGCCTGCTCCTCGAATTCGGCGCAATGCGGGCAGGTCAAAGAGCCATATTCAATCAGCTTCACCTTGGCATTGGGATTGCCCATCACGAAGCCGCCCTCGGGTGTCTGGCTGACGATCGTCGACCAGTCGCCATTGTTGGGCGCGGCCACCGGGGTCACCGGGACGCCGGTGGGGGCGGTCGCATTGCTGGCACTTTGATCGGCGTTGCACGCGCCAAGTGTGACGAGGGCTGCACCGGCGAGCGCGAGGCGAATAATGTAGGTCAAGAGATTCTCCGTAGCGGTGGAAGGGGCGGTGAGGGTTCGGACTCAAGCTGGGGTGCCCCGTCCGAAGTGACAAGTTTGGCGGCCAGCGATTCAAGGCAGGCGCGAAGTCCAGGGTCGGCGATCTCGCGAAGCCCTTCGCCAAGCTCACGCGGAATAGCGCGCCTCGCCGGGCGCACCGGGCGCTTGACGCTGTCGACGCGCCCCTGACGAAAAGCGATCTTGTCGACCGCGGCATAGCCGAAAAAGCGATTGACTCGCTCGACGATCAGCGGGGTCAAATGCTGCATCAGCGGAGCATGCGCGCCGACCACGGTCAGCGTCAGCGTCCCGCCCGACTTCTTGCCCTGCGGAAAACGCACCGATTCGGGGGTCGAGACATTGGCATAGCGCTCGCCGACAATCTCGGCCCAGCGGCTGACCACCGCGCCTTGGACGAAGCCGAAGCGCTTGAAGGTTACGCCAGCTATATCGCTAACGAGGTCGCCGACAGGGCGCGCCCGGGGGACGCGTGTGGTTGCGGCCTCGCCCGCGGCGCGCGCATGGCCGCGGCGCGGGGCATCGGCGGCAGATTCGGAACGCGGGGACTTCGCCATCGCCGGCAACCATGCCATAGGCACTTCATGCCCGCCAGTGCCGCGAAGCGGCTAACCTCACCAATGCGCGCCGCGAAGCGGCTAACCTCACCAATGCGCGCCGCAAAGCGGCTTATCGACCATTACGATCGTAATCGCCGCGCACTTCCTTGGCGGAGCGAGCTCGGGGACACACCCGACCCCTACCGCGTGTGGCTGTCCGAAGTGATGCTCCAGCAGACCACGGTCGCGACGGTGATTCCGCGCTTTCGCCGGTTCGTCGAACGTTGGCCGACGATCGAGGCGCTGGCCGCCGCGCCATCCGAGGAGGTGCTGAGCGAATGGGCCGGGCTCGGCTATTATGCCCGTGCGCGCAATCTCATCGCCTGCGCCCGCGAGGTCGCCGCGCTTGGCGCCTTTCCGTCGAGCGAGGCCGAATTGCGCAAACTCCCTGGGCTTGGCGCCTACACCGCCGCCGCAATCGCCGCGATCGCGTTCGGCGTGGCGGCGACGGTGGTCGACACCAATGTCGAACGCGTGATCGCGCGGCTCCACGCGATCGACCGCCCGGTCGCCGATGCGCGGGGCGAGATTCAGGCGCTCGCAGCCGCGCTGACCCCCGCCGATCGGCCCGGCGACCATGCGCAGGCGATGATGGACCTCGGCGCGACCATCTGCCTGCCGCT